>JAJBSZ010000056.1 GCA_020861125.1 Planctomycetota bacterium
ATATGGAGCAGTTGAAGCGCGAAAGCCTGGCGTCGTTCCTGCGGGAATTCTTCGGGCCTCTTAACGATCTCGACCGGGTGCTGGCCGAAAGCGCCAAGACCCATTCCTTCGAATCCCTCGCCACCGGCGTCAAGCTGATGGAGGAGAATTTCTGGCGCGCCCTCTCGAACGCCGGCGTCAAGAAGATCGAGGCGGTAGGGCAGCCGTTCGACCCGGCCCGGCACGAAGCCATGGCCGCCATTCCCTCGGCCGAGGTGCCGCCGAACACGGTGCTGGAGGTCTACGAAAACGGCTACACCCTGGACGACGCGGTGCTCCGTCCCGCCCGCGTCGTGGTGTCGAAAGCGCCGGACGCCTAGGACCGGGTGAAGCAGGGATGGACAAGGAAATTTGTTTTCACGAGTAGGCTCAGCGAATGAAAGGCACCATTGTTATGCCCACCTATGAGTACGAATGCGAGGCCTGTGGCCACCGGTTCGACGAGTTCCAGTACATGTCCGACAAGCCGCTCAAGAAGTGCCCGAAGTGCACCAAGCTCAAGTTGCACCGGTTGATCGGCTCCGGCGCGGGCATCATCTTCAAGGGTTCCGGCTTCTACGAGACCGATTACAAACGGAAGGAACAGCCGAAACCGGCGGCGGAGAAATCCGAGAAGAAGCCGGCCGCCGACGCTGCGCCCGCGCCGGCCGCGTCGCCCGCGCCCGCGCCCGCGACCCCGCCCGCCAAGGCCTCCTGACAGTGCTGTGCAAGAGTATGGCAGAGGCCGCCGACCGCTACGACGTGGTGGTGGTGGGCGGGGGTCTCGGGGGCATGACGGCGGCTAAGCGCCTGGCCGACGCCGGGCGATCGGTGCTGTTGGTGGAACGGTCGTCGCGGCTGGGCGGCTATGCCACCTGGTTCAAACGCAAGGGGCACATCTTCGATGTGGCCCTGCACGCGTTTCCGGTGGGCATGGCCAAGACCCTGCGGAAGTACTGGAGCCGCGACCTGGCGGATCGGGTCATGCCCCTGCCGCGAATCCGGTTCGAAAACCCCGAATTCGCCTTTACCACCACCTTCCAGCGGGATGATTTCGCCCGCCTCCTGGCGGAACGATTCGGTATCGACCGCGACCGGAGCGAGCGGTTTTTCACCGCCTGCCGGGAGTTCGACTACTACCGGGGGGCAGGGGAAACCACCCGGGAATTTTTCGAACGCTTTTTCCCCGGCCGCCTGGATGTGATGCGGGTCCTGTTGGAAACGGTGACCTACGCCACCGGCACCAACCTGGATGACCCGGCCATGGTATACGCCATCGTGTTCTCGAATTTCGCCCAGGGCGGTACCTGCACGTTCCGCGGCGGCACTGACTACCTCCTGGCGGAAATGCAGCGCCTGCTCCTGGCGTCGGGGGTGGATATCGTCCTCCGCACCGGGGTGGACGCGGTGGAAGTGGAGGACGGACGGGTCCAGGGTATCGCCGCCGGCGGGTTCAACGCCCTGGCGGACGCCGTGATTTCCAACGCCAACCTCAAGGCCACCTGCCTCGAGCTGGTGGACATGGATGCCATCGCCCCGTCCTTTGCCGCCGAGGTGCGGCAGGTGCCGTTGTCCGTGTCCGTGGCCCAGGTGTATATGGGTATCCGGCCGGGGGAAACGGTTCCGCCGGTGGCGGACATCCTGTTCACCTCGTCCGAACCAAGCTACGACGCTGCCGCCTTCCGCGCCTTTCCGCCGCGCAGCATCTCCTATTCCTTTTATTACCCGAACCACCTGCGTCCGGACTATGCCGGCACCGAGATCGTGGCGTCGATGTGCGCCGACTACGCCGACTGGGAAGGCCTGACGGACCAGGAGTACGGGCGGCAGAAACATCGGCTGTGCGAACTGGTGCTGGACGACCTCTCCCGGTTCGTTCCGAATCTGCGGGAAAAGCTGGACCACCTCGAAGCGGCCACGCCCCGCACCCTGGAGCGCTTCGCCGGCCATTGGCGCGGCGCCAGCTTCGGCACCAAATACCCCGGCTTTTTGGCGGCGGAAAAGTTGCCCGACGTGGTCCGCGGCCTCTACCACTGCGGTTCCCAGGGAATCCTGATGTCGGGCTGGCTGGGGTCGGCCAACTGCGGCGCGCTGGCGGCGGGTAAGGTGGACGCCTATCTCGACCGTCTCGCCGGCGGACCGGCCGCCTGATCCGCCCGCTTCGGGAGGGCCGATTTTTTCGGGAAAACCGCGCGACGGGCACGCCGCCCGTCGCGTTTTCGTATCGTTCCCTCGCAAGGAGACAGAACATGCTGCGCAGAGAAGAGGAAATCCGTGCCCCGGCCGTCTGGGCTGCCGCCCAGGAGGTCCTGCTGGCCATCCGCACCGCTCCCAAAACCCGGGGATTGGACAAGCTGGAAATGTGCCTCGCCAGTGGTGACGAGCAGGCCATACTGGCTGCCAAGATGGACGAGGTGAACGAGCGATCGGGCGGTGCCCGACCCACCTTTTCTCGCGACGCCAAAGGGGTTCTCGCTGCGTCGGCCATCCTCGTGGTGGCGGCCGCGCCGACGCCCTACGGCCTGAACTGCGGCTGGTGCGGTTTTCCCACCTGCGGTGAAAAGCCGCCGGCCGTGCCCTGTGCCTTCGGGGCGATCGACCTTGGTATCGGTGCCGGCGTCGCCGCCGCCAAACTGGCAGGCAAGCACATCGACAACCGAATGATGTTCAGCATGGGCGTCGCCGCCCTGGAACTCGGCTGGTTTTCGGCTGATGCCACCCTCGCCCTCGGCTTTCCCCTGAGCGTCAGCGGCAAGAATCCCTATTTCGATCGCGGCTGAGGGAGGACGCCGCCGCTCCCGCAGCACGACGGATCCCCGAGGCACGGAGGCGGCCGTCCACGGGCGGCCGCCCCCGTTGGCGCGCGGGCGTCCGAAGGACCGGCCCGGCCGGCGAAAAAGGATGGCACCGGCCCGCCGCCTGCGTATACTATCGGGCTCAGGCGGGTGTTTTTTCCCGTGCCCGCGGCCGTTCCGCCCACTGCAGGAGAAGCGCGTGCGATTCGATTTTTATGACCAAACCGCCGTCATCACCGGTGGCACCAAGGGTATCGGCCGGGCCACGGCCGAGGCGTTTCTCGCCGCCGGGGCGGATGTCGTCTGCCTTTACGGCGGCGACGAACAGGCGGCCGCGGCCATGCTGGCCGATCACGAGAGCGGCGGCGGTCTGCGGCTGGAGCGGGTGGATGTCGCCGACGCCGGCGCGGTCCGGGACTTTTGGCGTCGGCTGGAGGCGGACGAGGTATTCCCGCAGATTCTCGTCAACAACGCCGGCATCCGCCGCGACAACGTCCTGGCGATGATGCCGGAAGAGGACTGGCGCCGGGTGCTGGACGTCAACCTCGGTGGCGTCTACAACATGTGCAAATACGCTGTGCAGGCCATGAGCGGCCGCCGTTACGGCCGCATCGTCAACCTCACCAGCCCGAGCGGCCGCTTCGGCTTCGAAGGCCAGGCCAACTATGCCGCCTCCAAGGCCGGCATGGTGGCGGTGAGCCGAAGCCTGTCCAAGGAGGTGGCGAAGCGCGGCATCACCGTGAACTGCGTCTCCCCCGGTTTTATCGACACCGATTTCATCCGCGATCTCCCCGAGGACCAAGCCCGGCGCTACCGCCAGTCCGTGCCTATGCGGCGCTTCGGCAAGGCGTCGGAGGTGGCGGAGGCGGTCCTGTTTCTGGCATCACGAGAATCCTCCTATATCACCGGTGCCGTCCTGGAGGTCACCGGCGGCCTGTAGCTCCAAAACTCGGATCGAGCCGTCAGTCGAGGAAAAGGCGGACGGCAGGGTTTCCAAAACGCAGTGGTAGTTGCCACACCCGAGGCCGACGGGACGAAGGTTGTCCCGATGCGCGTTTGCAGCAGTTCCGAAGCGCCGTGCTCTCTCTCTCTCTGCCTTCCGGCCGCGAGCCGTGTCAGGAAATTTTCCAGTATGGACGACGACATTCTGGCCGCTCTGCCGCACCGCCCGCCGTTTCTTTTCGCTGACGAGATCGTCTCCCGGAGTCCGGAAGCGGTGGTGACCCGGTATACCCTGCGGGCGGACGACGACCTCTGGTCCCGGGTTTATGCCGGGCACTATCCGGGCAACCCTCTCACGCCGGGCGTCCTCCTGTGCGAGATGATGCTGCAGGCGGCGGCGATTTTGGTCCACGACCACTGCCGCGACGGGTCCGCCGGCGTGCCGGTGGTAACCCGCCTGCAGGAGGTGAAGTTCCGGCGGATAGTGCGGCCGGGAGACCAGGTGGAAATTCGGGTTCAGCTGGAC
>JAJBSZ010000081.1 GCA_020861125.1 Planctomycetota bacterium
TTTCCAGGGTCTGCCAGACGGCGTAGGGCCAGGCTACGGCGAGTTCAAAGTTCGCCAGGGTGGCGGCGGCGTAGGCGACGCCGGCGTCGGCGGCCACGGCCAGGGCCGAGGCCTGCATCAGGGCCTCGCACAGCACCGGATTCACTTTGCCTGGCATGATGCTACTGCCCGGCTGCAGGGACGGCAGGCGCAGTTCCCCCAGACCCGAACGCGGACCGGACGCGAGAAAACGGATGTCGTTGGCCACCTTGGTCAGGGCGACAGCCACCGCCTTCAGGGTCGCTGCCAGGGCCACCATTCCGTCCATAGCGGCCTGGGCGGCGAAATGGTTGTCGGTCTCCACGAAGGGCAGGCCGGTCTCAGCCGCGATGTGGGCGATCACCAGCCGGGGAAAATCGGGCGGACAGTTCAGGCCGGTACCGACGGCGGTGCCGCCGAGGGCCAGGGGATAGAGGCTGTCCCGGGCCTGCTCGAGACGGCGCCCGGCCTCCGCCACCTGCCCGGCGAAGCCGGTGAACACCTGACCAAGACGGATGGGCACGGCGTCCTGCAAATGGGTACGGCCAATCTTGATAACCGTATGAAGGTTGACGCCCTGCCGTTCCAGCGCCTGCCGCAGCCGTTCCAGCGCCGGCAGGAGGGTGCCGTGCAGCTCCAGGGCGGCGGCGATATGGGCGGCGGTGGGGGTCAGATCGTTGGAAGACTGACCGAGGTTGACATGATCGTTCGGGTGGACGGGATCCTTGGAACCGACAATGCCGCCGGCGAGCTGGATCGCCCGGTTGGCCAGGACCTCGTTCATGTTCATGTTGGTGGAGGTGGCCGAGCCGGTCTGGAAGACGTCCAGAGGAAAAGCGTCGGCGTGGTCGCCGGCGAGAATTTCGTCCGCCGCCCGGACGATCCAGTCGGCCCGTTCCGGCGACAGACTGCCGAGGTCGCGGTTGACGAGGGCGGCGGCGCGCTTGAGGCGGGCTAGGGCGAGGAGAAACGGCCGAGGCAGGGGCCAGCCGCTGATGGGGAAATTCAGCTCCGCCCGCCGGGTTTGGGAACCGTAGAGGGCGGCGGCGGGAACCTGCATCACGCCGAGACTGTCTTTTTCCTCGCGAACGTCCATGGCATGGTATCCTTGGCGACGCCGCGGTCGGCGGCTGGTTTTGCTTTTCCCACGATCACCATATTTGTGCCCCCCCCGTGGTCGGCCCGGGCGCCGGCCGAACAGCGGGCGGCAACAAACCCGTGACCAAAAGCCCTAGCGCAAAGTCGAGATTGAGATCGTGGTTATGTACACAGTCAATTTCCTCACCGTACCGTAGTTTGCGAAAGTTGATATCCACATTTCAAAATTGACTGTGTACTAGCGCTTGCTATGCGGTATCACCGTCTTGTCGTTGACGAATTTCACCTCGCCGGTATCGCCGTGCACGTGGTAGCCCTGGAGGTTGGCGCCGCTGGCCTGCGGCATGCTGAAGACGTACCAGCGTTTCACAATCACGGTAGGCCGGCGGGACAGGAACTGCATCTTGTTTTCCGACCGGGCGGCGTCCAGGGCCAGGGCATAGGCTTCGGTCGGAGTTATCTTGAAGCTCTCGACCCGCTTGATGTAGCTGTCGGAGCCGGGAAACACGTTGGCCGGCTGCCGTTTGATGCCGCAGCCGGGCAGGAGGGTCACCAGGCCGGCGAAGACGGCCACGAGCAAAAGATGGCGCTGCATGGATGTTTCTCCCAATTCAGACGGACTGGGGACGGCAAAAACCCCCGTTCCCCCTTGCCCGTCCACATGATGCCGGTAGCACACGACGCCCCACCGAACCGGCCACCGACCGAGGCGAGACGGCCCAGGCCTTTTTCGGGCCTCCCGGCCTACAGGTGGGCCAGGGCGGCGGCGATGGCGGCGGAAACTTTTTCGATGGGCCGGGTACCGTCGATAGCCACATAGGCCGGAATGCCACCGTTGGCATCGGCCAGTTTCTTGTAGTAGGCGGAGAGGGCCGCGGTCAGGCGGTGGTACTCAGTCAGCCGGTTGCGGACCGTTTCCTCCCGGTCGTCGGCCCGCTGCACCAGCGCCTCGCCGGTGATATCGTCCCGATCCGCCACCGCTGGCGGGTTGTGGGTGACGTGGTAGGTGCGGCCGGAGGCCGGATGCACCCGGCGGCCGGCCATGCGGGCGACGATGAAATCGTCCGGCACCAGCAGTTCCACGATTGCGTCCAGGGCGATGCCGGCTTCCCGAACCGCCTCCGCCTGCGGGATGGTACGGGGGAAGCCGTCGAAAAGAAAGCCGGCGCCGCAGTCGGGGCGGGCGAGGCGCTCGCGCACCAGACTGAGGATCAGGTCGTCCGACACCAATTGCCCCGCATCCATCACCGCCTTGGCCTGTTTGCCGAGGTCGCTCTCCGCCGCCACCGCCGCCCGCAGCATGTCGCCGGTGGAGATCTGCGGTATGCCGTAGGTTTCACAGATAAACCGGGCCTGCGTTCCCTTGCCCGCGCCGGGCGGACCGAGAAGAATCAGCCGCATCGATGTGCCTCCTGAGTGCGTCACACGAGCCGTCGCCGGCGCGGGCGCCGTGGCCCGCCTCCCGCCGGAGAAGGGAAGTATACCAGGATCGGACCCCGAGGCAAGAGAAACCGCTCGGGCGTCCGGGGGTGTGGCGGCCCGGATCAGTTGCGGCGCAGGGTGACCCGAAGCACCCGCTGCCCGTTGCGCCAGACGATGTCGTAGGTGTTCAACCGCTCCGACGCCCCGACCGCGTTTTTGAGATCCTGGACCGACCGGATCTCTTCGCCATTAATACTGATGATGATGCTGCCGCGGCGGAAGCCCATGTTGAACGCCGGGCTGTTGCGGTCCACCTCGTACACCAATACGCCCTCGGCGGTGGGTTCGTAGCCGATCTCCTCCACCAGTTCCGGCGTGAGATCGGTGACCGAGATGCCCAGGTTTTGCAGGAAGCGGTCGCCGCGGCCGTCGATCACCATGTCGGGGGTGTTGGCGTCGAGGATGACGCTCAGGAGCACGGTGCGGCCGTCCCGGATCACCTCCACGTCCACCGGCTGGCCGGGGGTGGTGAGGGTCACGAGGTTGCGGAACATCTGGTCGTCGGGGATTTCCCTTCGGCCCCAGCGCACCACCACGTCACCTCGGCGGAAACCGGCCTTCTCGGCCGGACTGTTGCGGTGCACCGCCTGGATCAGGGCGCCCTTGGGCGCCTGCAGCCCGAAGGCCTGCGCCATGTCGGGGCTTAGACCCTGGGATTCCACGCCGAGGTAGGCCGCCGTCACCCGCTTGTGGGAGATCAGGCTCTGCATGATGCTCCGGGCCATGTTGGACGGGATGGCGAAGCCGACGCCGATGTTGGTCTGGCCGCCGCCGTCGCCAGTGAGGATCATGGTGTTGATGCCGATCACCTCGCCCTTGAGGTTCACCAGGGGCCCGCCGGAATTTCCGGGGTTGATGGAAGCGTCGGTCTGGATGAAATCCTCGAGATCCAGCATATTCAGCCCGCTCCGGCCCTTGGCGGAGATAATGCCGGAGGTGACGGTGAAATCGAGGCCGAAGGGATTGCACACCGCCAGCACCCATTCCCCGACCTCGATGGCGTCGGAATCCCCCACCGTCGCCACGCTCAGGTTGTCGGCGTTGATCTGGATGACGGCCACGTCGGAACTCGGGTCGGCGCCGATCAGTTCCGCCTGGAATTGCCGGCCGTCCAGCAGGAACACCCGGATGGCGTCGGCATCTCCCACCACATGGTTGTTGGTGAGGATATAGCCCTTGGAGTCGACGATCACCCCCGATCCCTGGCCCATCTGGGTTTCGGTCCGGGGCATGCCGGGGAACATGCCCCGCTGGCCGAAAAAGAACTCGAAGGGGTTGTTGAAGCCGCGTACCGTGACCCGGCGTTCCACCTTGATGTTGACCACGGCCGGGCGGATGATTTTGGCTACCCCGGTGAACGCACGGGATATGGTATTGACCGACGCCAGTGCCGCCTCCTCCTCCCGGGTCAGCCGAACGGTGCCGGCCCGGCACGGAGAAAACCAGGCGGCGGCCAGGCTGAGCGCCAGGAGCCAGGGAATCAGGGTTCGGGCGGTTTTTTTCATGACGCCATCTCCTAATGTTCCGCCTGATGCGGGCCGTCGGCGGAATAAAAACATTGAAACACCAAAAAAAGCGATCGCCCGGCGCGTGAACGCGGCTAGAGTGTCAGGTGTAGTAACGCTCTGGCCAGAGCAGCGGTTCTCCGGTTGTTCCCGGGCGGCGGTTTTCGTCC
>JAJBSZ010000390.1 GCA_020861125.1 Planctomycetota bacterium
GGGGGGGCGTGGCGGTGGGGGGGGAAGGCATCCTTTTTCGACCGGGCCGGTGCGGCGCCCACCGCGTGGGTCGGGCTGTCGGGCGTGTCCCATTCCGGATGCGCCGCTTCCAGGGCCCGCAGTTCCGCCAGCATCTGGTCGTAGGCGTGATCGTCGATTTCCGATTCCGCCTGGTTGTAGTAGAGGTCGTTATGGCGGAGGATTTGCGCCCGCAGCCATTCTATCCGGTCTTTTTCCGGCGATGAAGAGGCGAAGGATTTGCTCATGGCGGGTACACTCCTGTACAGATCCTCCGGCGCCGGCGCGGCAGGCGCCACCGGAGGCTGCCCCGATTCCACCCTCCCTAGAATACCTATCGCCGCCGCCCGCGGATCAGGCGGCGACGGCGGCGTGTCGGTGGTCGGCAATGGTTCAGACGACGTGGATCAGGGCGTAATTTTTTTTCCCTTTGCGGATCACCATGGCGCCGGCGCTGGCGAGATGGGAGGAATCGACACGCTGATCGGTGGCTTCGACCGGACGGTTGTTGATGTACGCCCCCCTCTGCTCGATGGAGCGGCGTACGTCGTTTTTCCCCTTCCAGCGCGGGGTGGCGGCCAACAGGTCCACCACCGGGACGCCGGCGGCCAGTTGGTCTTTCGGGAAATCCACCCGGGGAACATCGGCGAAGATGCTTTCCAGATCGGCGTCCGACACGTTCTCCACGGCGTCACCGAAAAAGATGGCCGTCGCCTTTTCCGCTTGGGCCAGCCCGTTCGGTCCGTGGACGAAGGCGACCACCTCCGCCGCCAGGGTGCGTTGGGCCAGTCGGCGCTCGGGGGCTTCCCGCACCGCCTTTTCCAGGTCCGCGATCTCCTCCAGGGTAAGGAAGGTATAATACCGAAGATACTTCCCGACGCACACGTCCTCGGCGTTGAGGAGGAACTGGTACATCTGGTAGGGGCTGCTGATGGCGGGATCAAGGTAGATGGTGCCGCCGAGGGATTTGCCGAATTTGACGCCCTTGGAATCGGTCACCAGAGGGATGACCATGCCGAACACCTGCGCCGCTTCCACCCGGCGCACCAGGTCGATGCCGGCGGTGATGTTCCCCCACTGGTCGCCGCCGCCGCACTGCAGGCGGACGCCGTGGTGCTGGTAGAGGTGGAGAAAATCGTAGGCCTGCAGAACCTGGTAGGTGAACTCGGTGTAGGACACGCCGTCTTCCGACTCCATCCGCCGCTTGACCGATTCCCGGGCCAGCATCTCCCCGACCCGGAACCGGCGGCCGACATCGCGCAGGAATTCCAGCAGGTTGAAGGTCGAGAGCCAGTCGTTGTTGTTCACCAGGATGGCGCCGGTGGGGCTGTCGTTGAAATCGATGAGACCTTCCAGTTGCTTGCGAATGGCGAGGACGTTGGCCGTCACCGTATCGAGGTCCAGGAGATTCCGTTCGGTGCTGCGGCCGGAGGGATCGCCGATGCAGCCGGTGGCGCCGCCCACCAACACCACCGGCCGGTGGCCGAGGAGCTGAAGCCGGCGCATGGTGACGATGGCGAAGAGGTTGCCGATCTGGAGGCTGCGAAACGAGGGGTCGTAGCCGCAGTAGAAGGAGACCGTCTCTTTGGCGAAGAGTTCGCCCAGGGCTGGGTCGGACACGGTGTTGACGATGCCGCGGGCGGTGAGGTGTTCCAGGGCATTCATGGACGGTTCCTTTAATAATGTTCACTGACAGGTCGTGCGGGCAACATGTGGCGCCTCCCCCGGGCTGCCGTCCTGAAAATCATATGGATAGAGAACCTCCCAGCAACGGAAAATTCCGCCTGGACAAGACCGCCGGCACGGTTTGGGGTGGGGGATTCCGGTCGCGTTTTTCCTTCACCTTGTCCTCGGCGAAAGCGATAATCGGAGAGTGAACGGCTTTTTTTAAAAGAAACCGGTCAGGTGGGTGCAAGTGTTCATGTGGATTGTAGACGCGCGGCTGCCCCGGCGCCCGCTGGCGGGATCTGCCGCCAACCATGGAGATAACTCGTGGCCAAAATCAAGAAAAAGAAAAAGAACACCGTTCTCGGGCTCGACCTGGGTACCCAGTCGATCAAGGCGGTGGAATTGACCCGGACGGGCGAAGACCTGAGCATCACCGGGTGCGCCTACGAGCACGTCGAGGATCCGGCGATGTACGACGAGTCCATCAAGGCCGTCCTCGAAGCGGGAGCGTTCAGCGTCAAGCGGGTGGTCATCGGCTACAGCGGCCGCAGCACCCTCCTCCAGACCATCACTCTGCCTGCCGACCGGGCGGAAGACCTTGACATTGCCATCCTCGAGGAGGCGGAAAAGTACATTCCCTACGATATTTCCGAGGCCCAGATCGACTACCACGTCTTCGGCACCGACGAAGGGCGGGGCATCCGGGCCTTGATGGTCGCTGTGCGGCAGAGTGATATCGAAGACAAGCTGGAGATCCTCTTCAACGCCGGCATTACCCCCATCCAGATCGACGTGGAGCTGGTGGCCCTCGCCAACGCCTTTGAACTGGCGAACGAAGGGTCCTATTTCGTCGCTGACGAGAAGCCGGTGGGGTTGGTGGATTTCGGCGCGTCCAAGACCCTCATCACCGTCACCGCCGGCCTGAACAACGTTTTCAGCCAAATTCCGGTCGGCGGCATTACCCTGACGGAAATGGTGGCGCAGCGCCTCGGTTGCGAGATGAACAAGGCGGAGATCCTGAAGATCGAGCCGGGCGATCAGATCGACACCATCAAGGACGCCATCTATCCCGGCCTCGAAGACATCACGGCTGAAATCCGGTCCTGCCTCGATACCTACAAGAGTATCTCCGGCGGCCGGGAGGTGGATTGCCTGATGCTGTCGGGCGGGCTGGTGGCGTTTTCCGGCGTCTCGCCCCTGATCGGCCGATTGACCAAGACCGACACGCGCATTCTCGATTCCTTCGGGTCGGTGGACACGTCGGAGATCGACGAGGAGATCATCGGCGGCCACGCCCACGAGTACGCGGTGGCCTTCGGCCTCGCCTGCCACGCCCAGGAATGAACCGCAGCGGTGGCGCCCGGCGCCCCATGGAGAATTAAGCAGCCATGATCAATATCAATTTGCTCCCCGAGGTGCTCCGGAAAAAGGAGCGGATGCCCTTGCCGCAGTTCATGGCCATCTGCGGTATTCTGGCGCTTATCGGTCTGTCGTTGTATATGGTGACCAAATATCAGTTCGACACCATCCCCAACCTGGAGCGGCAGGTCCGGAGCAAGACCAACACCAAGAATGCCCTTTCCGCCCAGGTCGAGGAGCTGAAGGAAATCAATGCCGAAAACAACCGCCTCGGCGACTATGTCAACATGGTCAAGGGGCTGTACAAACAGCGGGTGGTGTGGTCGAAAGTTTTGCATGACATCAAGCGCATCGTGAATTTCGACCCGACCATGAGCGAGCTGAACAGCGACATGCGCTACCTCTGGCTCACCTCCCTTAACGGCAATGGCAAGCGTCTGACCATGAAAGGGTATGCCACCGCCGCCAATCAGGTCACTGCCATTCAGATGCCGGAACGGCTGCTGCAGGGATTCCTTTCCTATACACCGGTCAGTCTGCCGGAAAAAGATGAAGAGGTATGGCTCCAGACCGAACTGGAACGGACCATCGCCGAATGGAACAGCGCCAGGGAAGCGGATACCACCCTGCCACTGCAAAGTGAACGGGAGATTCTCCTCCGCCAACGGTTGGAGGATATCAAGGTCATGCGGTCTGGCGGCATCGCGCTCCAGCCGTTCTACGAGCTGCTGGTGCCGGGATCGCTGCGACTGGTAAACGCCACCTGGTCATCGGCCCCCTCTCCGCGGCTGCAGCAGGGCGCCTCCACTTCCGCGGATATGTTTCCCAAGCAGGCTTGGGCCTTTGACATCGAAATGACCCTGAAATAAGCCTGGCTGGAATTTTTACAGAGGAGTTGCACCGTGGGTAAAAGACAACTCACCATGGTTATCGGCGTGTTATCCTTTGTCCTGGTCGGGACGCTGGTGTACCTGTACATGCTGATTGGCCAAGCGGGTGATATGTGGCCGGCTACCAACGAACCGGGCACCCTTGTCAACCAGATCAACGGTCTGGACCGGGACATCAATACGCTCAATACCGAGGTGGCAAAGATTCCCGCCGCCAAGGAAACGCTGGAAGTGATGCGGGTGGAATACGATCTGGCGACGCGGGTGCTGCCGCTTGCCACCGATACCAGCCCCGATCACCTGATCGCGGCCATCCGGACCAAGGC
>JAJBSZ010000011.1 GCA_020861125.1 Planctomycetota bacterium
CGAGTTACAAACGGCAGGGCCTGATGCCAATCTTACGTCCACAGAATCTAGTACCGGCCGTATAGGAACCATTGCCGGAAACGGCCACGGTGCCATCTATTGTTGCTGTCCCTGACCCCAAACTCACCGTTCCGGTTCCATTTATAGTTAGGTTACCACTGCCGCCATTGGAATTACGGATTGACAGTGAGGTCCCGCCAATGGAACCGCTACTGACAGTAGCCGCACCATGCATCGATATGTTGTTGCCGGTTCCGCCATTGATATTCAGTGTGCCATACAGGCTGGAGCTTCCACCTAAGGAGTTCAAAACCTGACCCCCGGAATACGCGTTGATGGTCCATCCCGAGGACCACGTGATGGTTGATGACGTCCCGGAATTGGGGGTTATCGTATCCCCGTTAATAGTTCGATAATTATATAGGTAATTGCCGTATCCATCCGTAGCCGTGCCTAAGTTTACACTTCCGACATTGACGGCCATGGCCGACGAAATCCACACCAGTACACAGACCGCGCATGCCAACGCTGTGCTCATCCTTCTCTTTCCTGCCAGAAAATCTTCCATCTCCGTCCTCCCATTGCCGAGTACTCGTGCCAAGTTTTTTCTCAACTAAATTCGGATTTTTCGCAGAAATGTGTTGCATTAGCGGTCGCACGGCGTTACAATGCGTCCGATAAATGCAGATCTCCCCCGTCTATGACTGACGATCACGTCAGATAGAAGAGGGAACCCGATTTAGCTCGAGGGGAGAATCAACCCAGCAAACATTTACCGTTTTGGGGAAAACGTTAAGGAAGGATTCAAGCCCTGGCTGAAGGGGTTCGTTGCGTTACGCTGAGGTTTTGTGTGATTATTGTCGGTCGATAGGCGGTACCTCCGTTCTATTTACCATTTCCGTGTATGTGTGTGTTGTGTGTGTTTTTTTGTAGTAACTCGGCGAATCGGCAATAAACCCCGCCAGGCATTTATTCCGCCCGCACCACTGACCACCGGCGCGGGAGACGGGACATACCAGCGCACCCACGAGGATCCCCCCTCCGGTGCCGGCGTGGACCACATTCTCTCTGGTCCCGCCTTGGCGGAAGCGGTTCTGGTCCGGTTACCGCCCAGGGCGGTGCGTTCCGGTCCAGCCTCGGGAAAATGGATGCGCCCGTAAGTCCCTCCGGACAAGCCATCTTTCACCGTGACAAATCGCCGGTTGCGTGCGGGCGAGAACTCAAGTTTCACCGGCAGCAACCGTTAGTATTCCTACCACGAGGCGTTGGTTCGGACCCGAGTGAACCGTCCCTTTCCCCTGCCCCTTCCCAAATTCTTGCGTCCGTATCCTGCGACGCGTTTCTCCACAGTACAGCGGTTACTTCCGTTTGACCGCGGATCTCTTGTCTGTGGACCGGCGTTTGCCCAATCGATACAACCACACGGGCGGCCGCGGATCCCCGGAAGTTCCAGCTCCAACGGTGCCGGCCACGGGAGTCGCACACCCACAAGCGGGGATTAGACTCCTCACAGGCCCATGGCACACCATATGTTAGCCGAAAATGGCCGGTGTCAGGGCGATCCTTAGGCTATACACCGATAGTCAAGACTATACAAAACCGGCCGGTAACATCAAAGGAAATTTTCCTTCGCTTCTGGAGAAAGTTGGCTCCTGGTGTATCGCCGTGGAGAATTTTCCTCGCCGCAGCAGCCACTTCTTACAACGGGTTAACCGCCACGGAGTACCGGCAGACGCGACGTTTCCCCCGAGACCGGAGGCCATCCGCTTTTCGTTGGCTGGCATTTTCCCTTTGGCAAAAATTCCTTGAAAGCGGCCCTTATCGGAATTGTCCAGCCCTTCTGGCTGCCGCCGCCTGCAATCCCCCAGCCGCTACTATCCGGAAACGGGCAAAGGGCCGCCGCAGCCGCAGCGCCGTCACCGTTTTTCCGGATTGTCCCCGCCTCATACCTCATTTGAAAGTTGCCGCGCCCCTCCGCGCCAGCGGCGTCAAAATTTGCTCCCGAACCCTATTTTGCTCCATAACCACAGGAGTAAGAACCTCGCTGCCATGCAATTTTTCCTTGCTGGACCCGGGTCGGGGACTATCCGACAACTGTAGTGAGCGTCCGCCGCCATGCTAGCCGTATCCGTCCATTTTTCCACAAGATATTCCCGGCGGATGGAGGAACACGGTACCGCGCCGACGGCGGTCCAATCGATGGAAGCGTTTCCGGGGTCGGTGCGCTTGACAGAAGAATGGGCATGGAATATACTGTAGTATGAGGGTATATCTTTCCCGATCCCCATTGGATGGGGGTCACCCATCGGCCCATGGAGGGTTGAACATGGCGATGACCATCAATTCCAACGTTACCGCACTCAAGACCAACAACGCGCTGAACCAGATCGGCAAAAAGAAGAACTCCGCCCTGGAAAAACTCTCCAGCGGATTGCGCATCAACAAAGCCTCCGACGACCCGGCCGGCCTGGTGATCGCTGAACTTTTGCGTTCGCAGATCATTGGTTACGAGCGCGCCCTCCGGAACACCCAGGAGACCAGCAACGCCATGGCCATCGCCGAGGGCGGGCTGTCCAGCGTCTCGTCCATGCTCTCCCAGATGCGCGGCCTAGCGATTCACGCCATGAACAGCGGCCTGACCTCCGGCGCCCAGACGAGCGCCGATCAGATGGAGATGAACTCCCTGCTCCAGTCCATCCAGCGGGTTATCTCCACCACCAACTACGCCGGTACCAACCTGCTGGACGGTTCGCAGGATTTTACCTACGACACCAGTGACAGCGGCGCCATTCTCGACGCAATGGGCTCGTCCATCGCCAACCTCAGCGCCTCCGGCGACATCACCGTGTCCTATTCGGGCGACGTGCAGGCGGAAAAAGCCTATCTGGAAGCGGACTTCGGCACGGCCATCCTGGACAGCGCCCAGGAGTTCACCGTGGTCGGCGCCGACGGGTCGTATACCTTTTCCTTTGCCGCCGGCACCACCGTCCAGGAGATGGCGGACCAGATCAACGCCGCCACCGGCTCCACCGGCGTCACCGCCTATGCCGTGCGCGATCAAGGCAGTGGCGCCACCATGCTGCGGCTGACCTCGGCCGACTACGGCTCGGCCGCGTCGGTCCGGGTGGATCAGCACACCGGCAACGGTTTCACCAGCCAGGGCGGCACCGTGGTGGACTACGGCCAGGACGCCACCGTGCAGGTCAACGGCACCACAGTGAAGACCAACGGGCTGGTGGCCAACGTCGCCACCGGCGGCCTCACCGCCACCATCGCCTTCCGCGAAGGATCGCCCAACGCCACCACCATCGCCCAAACCGGCTACGATCAGGATTACCTCACCGACGCCACGGCCGCCCAATCCGCCGCCTTCACCAACGTCAACGGCGGCATGCAGCTCCAGTTGGGCGAGGGGTCGGGGAGCCAGAACCGGGAGACCATCTCCCTCGGCAACTACAACCCGGCCACCTTGGGGCAGGTGGAGTACGACGGCAAGACCTACAACCTGAACGACCTCTACGGCGGCGGCGCCGCCTCTCTCGCCAACAACCCGGAGCTGGCCCTGAGCATCATCGATCAGGCGATCAAGGATGTGGCCGCGGGTCGGGGGCAAATCGGCGCCTACCAGGCCAACGCCCTGGACACCAACGCCAACAACCTGATGGTGGCCATCGAAAACCTCACCGCCACGGAATCGGGCATCCGCGACGCCGACATGGCGGAGGCCATGACCATGTACATCAAGAACAAACTGCTGGAAGAGGCGACGCTGAAAAACCTGCAGAACAACAATATGAACGCCGCCAATGTCACCAAATTGCTGGGCGGCGGCCTGTTCGGATAACAATAGCGCCGGCATCCATACCACAAAAAAACGCCCGCCGGAGCGGGCGTTTTTTACGTGCCGTCCTTCTTCCGCTCTGGCATCGGATCAGTAGCGGATGGTGAAGCTGTCGCCCCAGGTGATGGCCGGCGCGGACGGGGTGGTGTTCCACCGCACCTCCCGCACCGTCAGGCAGCGCGCCACCGTATCCACGGCCACCGACTGGAACGAGAGCCGAGTCTCGTCCTCGGCCGACACCTTGCCTTTCATCGGCGAGTCCACCATCACCGTGGGCAGGCTGAGGTCTCCGTCCGGGCCCCGCCAGAGGTAAAACAGGTTCTCGTGCTCATGGCCGTGGAAATAGGCGATGATCTGGGGATGGCGTCCGATGAACCGGGCCAGATACCGCCGTT
>JAJBSZ010000327.1 GCA_020861125.1 Planctomycetota bacterium
CAAAGGAGGTTGAACCTTTTCCGCCGTCGGATTGGCAATGGTGCGGATTTATCGTTTGAAATAAAAATATTGTTACGGAGAACTAATGGCAGCTTTTTCTCTTCAATATTTACCAGGAGTCTATGACAACAAGGATACTTAAATTCTTCATTTTTCGCTAAGTAGACGAAATTATTGTCATTATCTTGTTTCAAATGAGAACGGCATTGTGTGAGTTTTATAGTGTCCTTATCCTTCTTCCACCATTCATCACTATTGTACTCTTTTGGTACCTTCTCCCAATCGAGTGGGTTATAAAAGGATAAACCGATTTATTGCATCCTTTCTAGCCATTCATCCAACAAATCGTTAGGAAGTTTTTTTCCACACCATGGACAATAATTTAAGATCTGTAATGAGGTGTTATCGTAAAACATAATGCCGTAAGTATTATACTTTGGTTCATAATTGATCTGGGAATTTTTATAACCTACTGAATAGTTCATCATTGAACAGCAATGCATTTTGTTGAAAACTCTGCCATAAAGATAGCGATGATCTGCTGCTTTCTATACTCTGATAAGACTTTCATAGTATGTGTGGTTCCAAACAATCAGTTTAAAGTCGCGGAACTATCTTAAAATATTCTAGAATTTTTGAGAGCAAAATAAATGCCAGTATATGGATTAAAATGGTCAAGCATCCAAGACGGTATATCCTTTTCTTTAACGCAACCCTATGTTCTTCCGGAATCTTTTGCAGGATATTTCCATTGTTTATAAGAGGTTCATTATTAAACTCATAATAAATTTCTTCTCCTATTTTTCGTATATGTCTATCTATAAAAAACATACATAGGATATTTGTTATAAACATTACTACCATAATGACTTTGTATATTCTCATATGTTACCTATATTATACATCCTGGGACAACAGCCATGCATCTGCAGCAACGTTCCAGCCTTATCCGCCACCGCCCGAGTCGAGCCATGTCCGTCTGCCAAGAGGGCGAGATACCCGGCCGCTTGGGTAAATTGTGCCAGCACGTCGTGGCCGATGGTGTAAGTGGTGACCTTCACGTCCTGGCCGTTTTCCACCCGGCGTTCTTCCAAGACCTGTGAGTATCCGGTGTGGTTTTGCGGGTCGTTCAGGTAGGTGGTATCGGTGGTGGCGTCGAGGTTGCCATCGGCGTCGGCATCGATCAGTTCCACCAGCCGGACCTTGATACCGGCACTGTCGTAGGTGTACTCCTGGGTCACTTCCTGTGTCTTGACACCATTAGAGAAGGTTTCAATGACAAGGCCCGACATGCGGCCCTGAGCGTTGTAGGTCATGGTGGTTTTGGATTCCACCTTACCGGTCACGAGGTTCGTGACGGTCTTGGCGATCTGCTCCGTCTTATTGTACAGGTAGTCTGTCCGTTTCGTCTGCTGGCCATTGAAGATTTTCAGTTCATTCAGCATTCGGTCGTTTTCATCGAAGGTCGAGACCACCACCTCATCGATTACCCCATCCAGGTCCAAGTCCGTCGCCTTTTGCAGGCGGTTGCCGACCAGATCATACTTGTAACAGGTGTCGTAATCCAGGGAATCATATACGTTGTCGCGGGTTTCCCGAATCAGTTCGCCAGCTACAGTCCGAAAATTACATCCTAAAAAAACGGCGGCGTACTTTGCCAAGGAGAGCCTGTAAAGTATGCCTGGATTCGCGAGCATACGGGTATATTCCCGGTGGCTCTCTCCTGCCGCATCCTTGGCGTCTCGCGGAGCGGCCACTACAAAAGCCAACCGCTCAGCCGTCCGCCCGTCTCCTCCGGCACGAAGCCATACAGCTTGCAGTGCGGCATTTCTACGAGCGCTCCCGAGGTGTTACGGTTACCGGAAGGTGGCGGCGGATATTCGCGAGGAAGGCGAGAACCGCTGCTGCGCCGAGACGGTGCGTCGCATCATGCGGGAAACCGTTTTGGCGCCACGGGAAGACACAAGTTTGTGGTAACGACGCAGTCGAGACACCGGTGGCGGAGAATGTGCTGGGACGGGATTTCCGCTCCTCCCTCCGCCGACGGGAAATGGGCCAACGGTATTCGGAGGCCCGGTAGAGAAAGGTAACGGGAAGGAAAGAACCAAAGGGGAGGAAAAGGAGGCGATTGAGGCAGAGCCATTTTCCGCCCGTCTCCCCGGGGCGAAGCTGTGGCGGGAAGTTTTTGGTGCTCGCGCCGCGTGAACGCCGCTACCATGATCCGTTGGGGTGGTCGCCCGTGGAGTGGCGGCCGGTTCTTCTAACGGAAGGATAGACCGTGGACAGTTCCCTCTGGGAAGACGTCGGCGACAGATATACCATCAAGCCGCCGCCGCCCCGGCGAGACTTTCTCAACATGGATTGGACCGACCGTTCGGCTCCCGAGCCGTCGTCGGCGGTTCAGGGTGGCATCCGCTGGTGGGGGGGCGGTAAACACCACCAGTGGACACGGCTTGACTTCGAACTCCGCCGCTGGGATCCGGTGATGCTCCGGCGCAGCGAAGCCCACCGCATCTGGCTTGACCCCGATTACGTCCCCCAACCCGTGGTGGAAGAGCCGGCGCCGGAAAACATTCCGCCCGCCGGGCCCGACATTGTCACCGACCCGCCGGCCGAAGCCCGGGTCGGCCAAGCTTTCGTCTATGCCCCCCGCGCCGTGGACCCCGATATCGTCGGCTTTACCTGGTTTCTGGAAGCCGGGCCGGAGGGCATGACCATCGATCGGGACACCGGTGCACTCCTTTGGACCCCGGAGGACGGCGGCCAGGTGGAGGTGGTGATCTGTGCCCGCAGCCTCTACGGCCGGACCGGACGGCAGGCGTTTATCCTGCGCGTCCGCAAGCCCGGTCGCCGCACCGTACCCCGCGCCAACCATCGTTATCAAGACGCCCTCTGCCGCCAGGCCAGGCGGCGGGAGCGGCGTCATTTCCCACCCGTATATCCCACCGTGCGCTGGAGCGCCGACTGGCGGCCGGAACGGTTCATCCGAGGCGCATCGCCGCCGGGCGGGCGAAGGCCCGCGGCGCTGCCGCTGCGGAATTGAACGAATGCCACCGGATGCACGCCGGGACAGATCTGTGACAAATGAAGAGTAATGGATACATCAGGCTCGTTGCCGCCCCGTTCTCCCCGGGCGCGCGGCCGGCGGCGGCGACGCCTGCCGGTCCGGCGCGGGGGAACGGCCGGGCGGGAAGCCGCGATCCCTTCGCGGCCGCAGGCCGGGGCGGTTTCCCGGTTGCGGCCATCGCGGCGACCGCCGGTCGGCGGCACGGGCCCGGGGCCGATTTCCTCATGGTGCCGGGAGACGGAGGCCCCAAAAATTACCCCGGAGCGGCGCGGCCGATCCGGGGTGGAGAAAGGGAGGTATGCCGGGTTCAGGCCGGGGTCAGGCTGGGGTCAGGCCTGCGGATGTTTTTTCATGTAGTCTTCGATGGCGGCGCGGAGACCGTCTGTTGCCAGGTTGGAACAATGCATCTTGGCCGGCGGCAAACCGTCCAGGGCCTGGGCGATGGAATCCCGCGTCAGGGCCAGGGCTTCTTCGATGGTCTTGCCTCGGGCGAGGTCGGTCATCACCGACGAGGTGGCGATGGCGGCGCCGCAGCCGAGGGTTTTCCACTTGATGTCCTCGAGCTTGCCGTCGTTGACCTTTATGGTGATGCGCATCATGTCGCCGCACTGCGGGTTGCCGACTTCCCCGACGCCGTCGGGATTTTCGATCTCCCCGCTGTTGTGCGGGTTCTGGAAGTGCTGCATAACTTTCGGGCTGTACATTGGTGCACCTTTCGCTATCGGGTCGCGCCTGGGGCGCGGGCCACTTGGTGGAAACCTGTCCGGGAAGACCGGACCATCCCGTCCGGTCCTTCTCCAATTAAACGCGTGGCGTCCGTTTTTTCAACCGTTTCTTGCTTGCCGACAGACGCCGGGCACGGCAGCGGGTGGACCACCGATCGGCCGGGTCCCCGGCTGATCTATCCTCAGAGGGACCGGCGTGGCGGGCTTCCCGGAGCCATCGCTCCACGGCGGCAGCCGATCCTTTTCTTGTCACCTTGCGGCAAAGGTCGGGACTGGTTTTTTTCGGCTGGACGGTGGGACGGAGAGGGATCGACCTCGTCGCGCGAATTCAGCACCATTGTATTCCTGGACAGTATTTTTGCCAAGAAAAGACACGGGTTTCCTGGTAATTTTCCGGATTTGGCACGGTCATGGCAGTTTATAATCCATGGTAACTATC
>JAJBSZ010000226.1 GCA_020861125.1 Planctomycetota bacterium
CGCCGGGCGAGGAGCGCCAGCCGGCCGGCCTTCGCCGCCGCGTCTCCCGGCGGCACGAGAACAACGGGGCTCCCGTCCACGATGCCGTCGCGGGTGACCATGACGTCGCGGCCGACGGTGGGTTTGCCCATGGCCGCCGCCTCCAGGATGGCATAGGGCAGGCCCTCATACCATGAGGACAGGGCGACGATGTCGCTCGCCGCCATCACCGGTTCGAGGTCGTCCACCCAACCGAGGAAACGGACCCGGTCGGTGAGGCCATGCCCGGCAGCAAGGCGCTCGAGATCAGGCCGCAGGTGGCCGTCCCCCGCCACCAGCAGCACCGCCGCCGGTACCTCCCGCAGCGCGAGGATCAGGGTCCGGATATCCTTCTGCGGCTCGCAGCGGGCCGGGGTGAGGATCACCGGCGCCGCTGCCGGCAGGCCGAGGCCGCGGCGGACGGCGGCCGGGTCGTGCCGACCCCCGTACGGTGCGATGCCGTTGTTGATCCGCACCAGCCGGCGGCCGGGCCGCAGGTCGCGGTTGAGCTGATCCCCCTCGCTGGCGGACACCGCGATGATGGCGTCCGCCAGCGGCAGCAGCAGGCGTTCGGCCCCGCGGTACAGCGCCCGGGCCGCCCCCCGGCGGCTGGTGTAGAACATGGCGTGCGGGGTGTAGACCACGGCCGGCACCCGGGCCAGCGGCGCCGCCAGCCGGCCGATGAGCCCGGCCTTGCTGCTGTGGCAGTGCAGCACGTCCGGCCGCAGGCGGCGGAGGATCCGGGCCAGGGCCAGCACCGCCCGGGCGTCGGCCCGGGGCGCGTGCCAGCGCGGTACCTCCAGCGGCAGGAACGGCAGGCCCAGCCGCTCGAAGGCGGCCCGGTAGCGGCCGTCGGCGCTGCCGGCGACGGCGGCGGCCAGGGTCTCTTCCGGCGCCACGCCGACCACGGCGACGCGGGAACGGTCGCAGCCGGCGGCGAAGTCGAGGATATGCCGTTTCACCCCGCCGCCGGACACGGCGAAATGGACCACGGTCAGCGGCCGGTCGGCGGCGGTGCGGGCGGCGGGACGGGCGTCGGCGCGGCGGGAGGTCACGGCAACCGGCCCTCCCGTTCCGCCTGCCGCAGGCCCAGTCCCCAGCCGATGCCCACCAGCAGGCAAACCAGTTTGGTCGCCTTATGGAACAGGTGCACGTCAGCGAGGAGGCCGCAGAGGAGGTACACACACAGGCTGGCCAGAGCCGCCTGGACGAACGGCGCGGCAGCCGGGTCGCGGGCGGCTGCCCGCCGGGCCCGCCGCAAGTGGAACGCCAGAACCAGGAAAAGCCCGGCAAAACCAGCCAGCCCCACCAGGCCCTGCTCCGTCAGGATCATCAGCGGGCTGTTGTCGACGGTGGCGACGTTTTCCACGTCCCGGGCGATGGCTGCCGGGATGGCCGGGTCGATGGTAAGGTAGTCCTCGGCGAACCGGCCGTAGCCGATGCCCAGCGCCGGCGCCGTCTCGGCGTGGCGCAGGGCGAGGTCCCAATACCAGAAACGGATGCGCAGGTTGCGGAAGTCGGCGACCCGGTCCCAGAAGGCGGATTCGCCGAAAACGGCCGGCGCCAGCAGCGCCAGAATCAGGCCGAGGGGCACGGCCGCCACCAGGAGCCGGCGGCAGCCGGCGAGAAACAGACAGGCCGTCATTGCCAGCGCAAACCACGCGCCCCGGGTGGCGTTGACGACGACGAAGGCCATCCCCGCCGTCAGGGCCGCGCCGGAGAGCAGCCGATGGCGGCCGCCCCCCAGGAGGGCGACGACGAAGGGCAGGCACAGCGCCACCACCGTCGCGCCCTCGGAAGGGTGAAAAAACACCACGTAGGGCCGGTAGCTGGCGCCGGTGGCGGCGGCGATGGCCGGAGACAGGTAGACGTATTCGTCACCGGAGACGGCGGCGATGTGGTCCATCAGGGGATTGTAGAGGAAAACCGTTTCGGCGATGCCGGCCACGGCGACGAGGATGACCATAACGGCCAGCACCACGGCCGCCCTCGTCCCGGTGCCTTCCCGGGCCGTCTGGGCGGCTACGAGGCAGAGGGGCACACCCAGCCCGAAAGTCTCGGCAAAGTCCCGGGCCGCCACCAGACCGGGCGGCGTGCGAACCATGGGCAAGGCCAGGACCAGAAGGAACAGGACCGGCCAGAACAGGCCGGAGGCCGGCAGGCGCAGCGGTTCGGCGCCCAGGAGAACCCGGACTACCACCACCGCCGGAAGAACGAGCAACAGGACTTCGTCGGCGAAGATCTTCGGCGTCCGGGAAAAGCCGAGGAAAAAGGGAAAGCCGATCAGGCAGGCGAGGCCGGCCAGCAGGATCGCCTCCTCGTGCCGCCAGGTGACGATGGCCAGGATCAGCCCGCCCAGCGCCGCCGCCGCCAGCACCAGGCCGCGCTCGCCCAGGAGGGCCAGACCCGCCAAGACGGCGGCGGCCAGGAGAAAAGGCGCCAGGGCTGTCTGCAGCCGGTTATGCATGAGGCGTTCCGTCTTCGGGCGCGCGCCGCCGCCGGGTGATAGCCAGAAGGATAAGGATACTGGCGGTCTCGGACAAGACAAAGGCGAGGCCGGCGCCGGTGATTGACAGGCGGGGGATCAGGAGAAAGTTGGCGGCGGCGTTCACCAGCACCACCGCCGGCGCCAGGATCAGCAGCTTCCGGGAGCGGCCGGTGGCCACCAGGCTGTTGGCCAGGAACGAAGTGGCGTAGCTCAGGGGCAGGGCGATCAACAGCATCGCCAGCGCCGGCGCGGCCGCGAGGTAATCGGGGCCGAAGAGGAGGAGGATGGGCCGGCGACAGAGGATGCCCAGCCCGGCGGCGGCGGTCACCACCGCCAGGCCGAGGATCATCGTGCCGTGCCGCGGCGGTGCGCCGGTCTTCCGCGCCAGCACTGGAAACACCGCCGCGAGGTAGCCGGAAAAGATCACGGTGAAACACTCGAAGATGCGGTAGGCGGCGTTGTAGAGGCCGGCGGCGGCAAGGGAGTCCATTTTCGACACGAAGATCAGGTCCAGCCGCAGGTAGACCCCCACCATCACCTCCACCCCGAACAGGAGAAACGACTCGCCCAGGAGCGGCCGCAACCCGCGGGGTGCTGCCAGCCGCAGGTGCGGCCGGGCGGGGATGAGCACCACCAGCAGCCGGACGGCCGGGGCGAGGGCGCTGGCGGCAACGAACCAGCCGAAGCCGGCGCCGCTCCGCCACACCGCGGCCAGGACGAGCACCAGGGTCAGCCGTTCCAGCAGTTGGCCGACGGCGGGCAGGCGCAGGTTCTCCCGGGCGGTATGCCAGGCCTCGATCGTGCGGGTGGCGGCGATCACCGGCACCGCCAGGAGGGCCAGTGCCGTCGCCCACGGCCAAGTCCGGGCGATCTCGGGGTAGCCGAAGCGGAGGCAACAATACGCGGCCAGAGCGGTGACCGCCGCCGCCAGCAGCTTGAAGGAAAGGATGGTGGCGGTGAGACGGTCGCGATCGGCCGGCGCCCGGGCGGCGTCGCGCACCAGGATCTTGTCGAGGCCCAGATTGGCGATCACCTCGGCCAGGAGCAGCGCGGTGAGGATCACCGCCCACGCCCCGACCTCGGTCTCGCTGAAGACCCGGGCCAGCAGGACGAAGGTGCCGTAGCTCACCACCCGGCCGCCGAGGGCGGCGGCGGTCATCCAGGCGGTGTTGGCAGCCACCCGCACCGCCGTGGTGGAGCGCCGGCGGGGGTCAAACTCCCGCGTCGCCTGCCGGCCGCCCTCGCCGGGCGCCCGTCCGGCCCCGCCGCCGCCGGTCACGCCGTCTCCCACCGGCCGGTCTCGGGATGGTACCGCCGGAGCAGCCGGGCCGGCGCTCCCGCCGCCACCGCAAAGGCGGGAACGTCGCGGGTCACCACCGAGCCGAAGCCGATCAGGGCGTGGCGACCGACCCGGACGCCGGGGGCGATGCGGCTGCAGCTGCCGATGAGGCAGCCCGCTTCCAGCACCACCGGCCGGGCCGGGGTCAGGGGGTTGTCGAGGATGGACCGGTCGAGAAGTTGGTAGCCGTGGTCGTGATCGGCGATCAGGCAGTTGCGGCCGATGGCGACGCCGTCGTCGATGCGGATGACGTCGGCGGCGGTGATCTGGACGTTTTCCCGGATCACCACCCGGTCGCCGATGCGGATGGTGCCGCCGTCGTCGGTGCCGTCGCCCACGACGGAGGAAAGCATGACCCCGGCGCAGATGACCACGTCCGA
>JAJBSZ010000018.1 GCA_020861125.1 Planctomycetota bacterium
AAATCTCGGATAAATAAACCTTGGTGTCTTCGCTAGCATGCCGAGCGTCGGAAAAGAGGACGTAGCGCCCGTCGGCAGCGACGTAGGCCGGGTTAGCATCCAAAAATTCCACGGCCGCTCGGTAGCCGTTGGCGGTGGTGATCCGCCGGTCGGCGTGCATCATGATGTAGTCGGTGTCCACCATCGCCACCGCAGCCCGCAACCGATCGGTGAGATTTCCGTCATCCACCAGGTCACCGGGCATATGCAGCAGCCGGACGCGATCACCGTCCGTGCCTGTGAGGGACGGTAGGGCCGATCCGTCGGCCACGATGATCGTGCCGGGAAAATCGTTATGGTACCGGAGTACCTTGGACAACAGGTCCGGGCGCTCGTAGGTGGGGATAATCATGGTTAGCGAGAGGGTTCGGGACATTGTAAATCTCCGGGGGTCATGGATTCCTGTTCAGGCGCGGCGGTCAGACTGACCGGCGTCCTGTTCCACCGGTTCCGAATCCAGGAACTGTATGGCGATGTCCTCCAGCACCGTTTCCACGCCCGGTTCGCAACTGGCCAAGTGGTCTGCAATCAGTGGTAGCGGGTACCGGTGATGGAACCAATTGAACCCGGAGCGTACCGCCGCCAGGCAATCATTGAACGATCTATTTGTCCGTTCTCCGAGTAATTCCGCCAGCGCCGCTTCCGCCCGCTTGACCGGATCCGTGGCCAGCAAGCTTCGGAAAAAACCACGCCGGTAGTATGCCGGACCACGCATAACCGGAAGGACGACCGAATAGAGGACTTCGAGACAGGCCTTCTTGCCCATGATGCACATGACGTGGTTAATGAATATTTCATTAAAACACTGGTCGACGCATTCCAGCGGCTGGCGTTCGTAGATACACTTCCAAACCTCGGCCCGAGCCACGCCATACATACCCGGGCGGTAACCGCGTCTATAGGCGTCAACGAGCCGCTGTTCCGGCATGTCGGCATCGACAGAGCCATTATGACCGTTGAAATACATTGGGAGGGCGGTAAGCTCGCCGCGGCGTTCGACAATGCAGACCTGTCGACCGTCGGCGACGGAATACTCGGGATTCTCTTCCAGAAACGCCAGGGCGGTGCGGATACCGGTGCGCGTGGTGATGCGCCGGTCCGCGTGCATCATGATGTAGGGGGTATCCGCCATCTCCACCGCCCGCCGCATCCGCAAATTGGTGTTGGCCTGATCCAGGAGATCGCTCGGCAGGTGCAGATACCGAACCCGCGCATCATTCCCGCGCCAGGATGGTTCCCGCGATCCGTCGGCGATGATGATTTTGCCGGTGAAGTCCCGGTGGTAGTGGAGAACCCGGGCCAGGAGCTCCGGCCGATCGATCGTCGGGATGATCATGGTTAGTGGTAGCGCCGTGTCTGTCATGCTTTGGTTTCCTTTTTGGTCGCAGCCGCACCCTGGCCGTCGGGATTACCGGCGGGAACCGGCGCCTCCCGGCGGGCCACGGCCGCCAGGTATTCTTCCAGTTGTCCGATCATAAGGCGCCGGGCCGCCGTCCTGTCCCGGTGCCAACCCCGGTACCAGGCCACGGTCGCCGCCAGGGCGTTCTCCGTTTTCCAAACGGGCTGCCATCCCAAACGCACCCGCGCCTGACTTGCATCCAGCCACAGCCGGTTCGCTTCCGGAATGGTCGTATCCGTCGTCGCTGCGCCAGCGCCGTCGCCCCAAAGCCGGCACAGCCGTTCCACCACCTGCCCCACCGGCCAAACATCGCCGCTGTCCAAGGGCGCGAAGTTCCAGCCGCCGGTGTAGACCCTGCCTCCGGTCATCAGCCGACCGCCCAGCGTCAGGTAGCCCCACAGAGCATCGAGCACATGTTGCCAGGGCCGCAGGGCATGGGGGCAACGGATGCGGACGGGGCGGCCGGCTTGAAAGGCCCGTATGCAGTCAGGCACTAACCGGTCCTTGGCCCAGTCGCCGCCGCCCACCACATTGCCGGCCCGGGCGGTGGCGACCGCCGGACCTGCTTCCCCGAAATAGGACGCCACAAAGGCCGCTGTCACCAACTCGGCGCAGCCTTTGCTGGCGCTGTAGGGATCGTCGCCGCCCATGGGGTCGTTTTCCCGATAGCCCCAGACCCACTCGTTGTTCCGGTAACATTTGTCGCTGGTGACCACCACCACCGCCCTGGGTGCCGACGTCCCGCGGCAGGCATCAAGTAGGTTCGCCGTGCCCATGACGTTGGTGGCCAACGTTTCCAGCGGCTGGTCGTAGGACGGACGGACCAGCGGCTGGGCCGCCAAGTGGAAGATGATTTCCGGCTGACAGCCGGTGACAACCGATCGCACCGCGGCGGCGTCCCGAATGTCGGCCCGGTGGTCCTCAAGAAGAGTAGCCAGCCCGGCGTCCTCGAAGAGGGACGGCGTGGTGGGCGGGTCCAGCGCCAGCCCTGTCACCCGGGCGCCCATGGTGTGGAGCCAACACGCCAGCCAGGCGCCCTTGAAACCGGTATGGCCGGTTACCAGGACGCGCCGTCCGGCGTAGCCGGCGGCGACGTCCGCCACCCGAACGGGTACCTGCCGACCGGGTGCCTCCCGACCGGCTGCTCCTTCGGGATCCGGTTGCGGCCGCGGGGCGTCAGTCATGCCGGCCACCCGGGAAAATCGGGATATTCCGCATCCCGGCGATTGGGACGGGCGCCGGCGGGGTTGGGCCAGTGAATGCCGAATGCCGGGTCGTTCCAGCGCCAGCCGCGCGCCGCTTCCGGATGGTAGGGCGCCGTCATCGCATAGAGGACGGCGGTGCCGTCAACGAGCACCTGGTAGCCGTGGGCAAAGCCCTTGGGGATGTACAGGGCCCGGTGGTTTTCCGCCGTGAGTTCGACGCCCAACCATTGGCCCCGGGTCGGCGAGTCGGGGCGGAGATCCACCGCCACGTCAAATACGGCGCCAGCCACCACCCGCACCAGCTTGTCCTCGGCGTAGGGTTCCGCCTGATAATGCAACCCGCGGATGATGCCGACGGCCCGGTTTTGTACGAGGCTCTGCTGGACGAAATCCGGATTCAGGCCGTGGCGGTTGAATTCCTCACGGCAATAGATGCGGGCGAAGGTACCGCGTTCGTCCCGGAAGGGTTCGCTTTCCACCAGCACCAGACCGGGCAACGGCGTCGGGGTACACTGCATGACAATTCTCCTTACCTACTCCTTGGCGAACCGGTGACCGGCCGGTGTCGACGAAATGGCAATTAACCCTGAGACGCCGCGCCGGCCGCGCGTGAATACGCCCACAGGCGCCGCAGGCCGTCTTCCAGTGACACCTGGGGTTGCCAGTGGGGGAGAACCGGATAGGTCCGTTGCACCCGCATGACCTCCCGGCGACGATAGGGTCGGCCGCCCCACGTGACCGCCAGGCGGGCGCCCGCCACCCGTTCCAGCAGCGTCGCCACCTGGCGCAGGGTGACGGGCCGACCCGACGACAGGCCGTACACCGGCCGGAGCTGCCCGCCCGCCAGCAGCAGCCCGGCCGACTGGTGGAAGGCCCGGCAAATGTCGTCCACATGCACCAGGTCCAGTTCCTGTTCCCCCGGCGACAGGTCGAGCCGTCCGCCCTCCGCCAGCGTCCGCAGAAGCAGGTTCAGCACCTTGGGTCGGGGATCGCCCTCGCCGTAGGTGTCAAAGATACGCAGGCTGACGGCGGCGATGCTTCCGTCGTCCTGATAATGGCGGAGCAGGGACTCGAACGCCTGCTTGCTGGCGGCGTAGAGATTGGCCGGGGCGTACTCAGGGCTGTCGGCGATGCTGTTCTGCCAGGCGGTGCCGGCGGTGACGAACAGGCGCACGCCGCTCCGCCGCATCGCCTCGAGGACGCTCGTGCCGAAGAGGATATTATCCCGAACCAACGCCGGCAGGTCCTCGCCGCCATCGGCGCCGGTATAGCGGGTGGCGAAGTGAAACACGACCTCCGACCGCAGGGCGGAAAACCCGTCCGCCAGTTCCCGGACCCCGTCCGCCGCCACCACCGCCGCCAGCCGCCGGCGAAGGTCGGCGGGGAGGGCGTCCGCCCGGCCGGGACGCACCACCGCCGCGACCCGCCAGCCCGCCGCGAGGAGATACCGGCACATGCGGGATCCGAGAAACCCGGCGGCGCCGGTGACGACCGCCGTTCTCTCCGGCCGGCCTTCGCTGCCGCCCTGCCCGCCAGCGGCCGGACAGCCGTGCCGGTGCCGGTCGGGGC
>JAJBSZ010000209.1 GCA_020861125.1 Planctomycetota bacterium
TAGCCGATCAGCTCCTGCCTTTGCTGTCCGGCGGCATGCTCGGCACCCTGTATGAGCTGGTCGAACGGAACGCCGACCGCGACCGCTCCGGCGACCATGAGTACCTCGAGATCCTTGCCGCCGCGCCCAACTGGCACCGCCGGTTCGCCCGGAAGCCAGCCGCCTTCCGCAGCCGACTGGCCTTCATCCTTTTTCGTCGGCTGGCGACAGCCACGCCGGAGGATTTTTCCCACCTCGTCCATGCCGCGCGGCATCTGCCGCGACCGGACCGGACCTGTCTCGATCGCCGCCGGCTGCCGGACTTCGCCCGCTATCCGGCGGAACTGGCCATTCCCTTCGCCGGGCTGGTGTCAGCGCTGGCGGCCGACGGCCACGCCCGGGAAGCCGCCCTGCGATCCCTTGCGGACCTGCTGCGCACCCCGCCGGAAACAGCCGACCCCGATCGCCGGGCGGCGGTGGCGTTTCCCTATGTTCTTATGCGGCTGCACGACTGGGTAGCGCCGGTGCGCGCGGCGGCGGAAAGGGTCCTTGGCCTCCTGATCCCCCATCTTCACCTCGGGGATTTCCTGGCGGCCGATGGCTTTCTCCTGCGCCTGAGCCGTTCCCATGTCACCTCCGTATCCGCCAGGCATGCCCTGACCGCACGCCTCCTGACCCTGATCCCCACGGGCGAGGCCGGGTCGGATGTCATCCGTCGGATCGGCGACCGGCGGCTCTTTGTCTGGCAAACCCTGGCCACCCACAGCGAGCGCCTTCCCGAATCCGTGTGGGACAGCCTGATGGAAAACGGCCCCTACGCCGCCCAACTGCTGGCGCCGCGCCGGGCGGCGGTCGCCGGCTGGACCGCGGACCGGTGGCGCAGGATGCTCACCGATGGGGCGCAGCCGGACGCCAGGCTGCGCCGGGCGTGGCTCCTCCGGCTGCTGGCGGAGTCGCCGCCGCCGCCCTGCGCCGCCGTCCTGTACCGGGACGCGCTGTTCGACCCGTCGTCCCTGGTGCGAGCGGTGGCGATGCACGCGGTGCGCACCCGCCTGCACGAGGACCCGGCGGCAATCTACCGGGATCGAATCGCCCCACGCATGGCCGGCGACGGCGAAGCCGTGCCGGCGGCGTGGGCGCTGGGGCTGGCGGTGACGGGCGGGGCGGAGGACGCGGCCTGGTTCCGGCGCTGGCTCACGGCCGCCGCCGCCACGGTTCGGGCCGCCGGCTTTGTCGGGCTGGCGCGAACCGCACCCGAAGAGGCGGAAGCGGCGGCATTGTCCCTGCTCTGGGACGAACGCCGGCCGCCGCGGCTGGCAGCGGCGCGGTGGCTCTGCATCCATGGAAATAGACGGGTTCTGGAATCGATACGGTCGGGGTTTGCCACGGGCAATCGTGCGGCGCGGCGCAGCGCCTTCCGGGTTCTCCGGCAGCTGGCCGGGATGGAAGGGATCGTCGACATTCTCGCCGCCCTGCCGGACGACGATTTGCGCCCCAAGGCTTGGGACGCCTTCGTCCTCTGGGCGCGGCGCTATGGCTGGCACGCCGCCACCGGTTCCGCGCCGCTGGCCTGGAACGCTCTCGGCGCCGGGGATAGGTCGCGCATTCGCGAGGCATGGCACCGGCTGCTGGCTGCATACTCGTTCGACCCGCCGCCGGAACGGCGCTGGCAGACCCTGGTGGAGACCTTTCCACCGCCGGAACAGCCGGGCAATCCCGGCGCCAGTCTCGGGACGGTACCCGTCGAGGCGTGGAAGAACTGGTCGGCCTTTCCCCGGCTGCTGGCAGAACTGGCCGATTCCCCTCCGGGGACCAGGCCGTCAGAGAATGCGGACCGATTCCTGGGAGGTTGATCCGGCGTCCGGGGGATTCTCCAGTTTGATCCGCACCGAGGCCGACGGAACGCTTTCGGACAGCGAGCCGAACTTGGCCTGGGCGTCGTAGTTCAGCACCACCGATTCATAGCCCGGCCGCGGCTCGGCGTGCAGCGTGCGCATGGCCTTGACGTACCCCACCAGCAGCAGGCTCAACGCCACCAACCAGGTGACCGGATTCACCACGCAGATCCCCACAAACCCCCACCAGCGCGCCAGACCGAAGGTGAAGATGATCCGGACGACGATTTCCGACGAGGCGGCCATGATCGGATAGGTGGTCTTGCCCAACCCCTGCAGGGCGTTCCGGAGGATGAACAATATCCCCAGGAGAAAATAGAACAGCGAGGTGATGCCCAGGTAGGCGGTCGCCTCCGCCACCACCCCGGGCTCGGTGTGATCGATACCGAACATGGCCAGCAGCCGGCGGCTGCACAGGGTCATAAGCAGCCACCCGGCCGCGCCGACAACCACGGTGAGGATGGTCGTCCGCCGCACGCCCTCCCGGATGCGGGCGAATTTCCGCGCGCCGAAATTCTGCGCCGTGAAGGTGGCCACGGCGACCCCGAGGGAAAACATCGGCTGGGTCGCCAACTGGTCGATCTTCATCGCGGCGGAAAAGGCCTTGACCGTGTCCGTCCCCAGCTCGTTCACCGCGATCTGCAGGAAGATGACGGAAATGGCGACGATGGCCATCTGCGCGGCCATGGACAAACCCACCGCCAGGTGCTGCCGGATGAGGGGCCAGGACAGGCGCCAGTCCTGCCGCCGGAGGCGGAGAACGGGAAAGCGTTTCAGGCAATAGACCAGGCTGAACGCCACCGACAGGGCCTGGGCGATAACCGTCGCCCAGCCGGCGCCCGCCACCCCCATGCCGACGTGGACGATGAACACGTAGTCCAGGATGATATTCACGACGCAGGCGATGACCAAAAACAGCAGGGGCGTCAGGCTGTCGCCGAGGGCGCGGAGCAGGCCGGAGAAAAGATTGAAAAACACCGTCGCCGCCGCGCCGGCATAGATCACCACGATGTAGCGGTAGGAGTCGTCGATGATGTCGGCCGGCGTGCGCATCAGCCGGAAAAGGGGATAAATCGTGGGGACGCTGATGGCGGTGATCAGCACGGACATGATCAGGCTCAATACCACCGAAGTGGCGGCGGACCGCCGCACGCCGTCGTCGTCGCCGGCGCCGTAGCGCTGGGCCGTGATCACGGTGAAGCCGCTGGTAAGGCCGAAGGACACGCCCACCACCATGAAGGCGATGGCGCCGGTGGCGCCGATGGCGGCGAGGGCGGTGGTGTTGATGGTCCGGCCGACAATCACCATGTCGGCCATGTTGTAGACCTGCTGAAAAACATTGCCAACCAGCAGCGGCACGGTGAACAGCAGGATCTGCCGCATCGGTCCGCCACGGGTCAGATCCGTGGCTTTTCCAAACATCGTTCTCTTCCTTGCGTGGCCGGACGATCGGCAGCCGGCGGCCTCTCCCCCCGGAGGACCGCGAATCCGGTGATTTTCCACAATCCCCCGGCCGGTGCAAGCCCCTCTTGCCGCTTCCGACCGTCACGCCGGGCAGCAATTCCACCGAACCTTACCGGCTATTAATACTTTCCTCATATTTTTCAAACACGACCGGCGCATACTCGTTGGCACTGGTTCACCCTTATTCCCTTTCATTGGAGGAAGCGTTCATGTACTGCGAAACCCTTTCGCGCACCACCCGCCGGGCAATTCTCGCGGCGGCGGTCTTCGCCCTGGCCTGCGCCGGCCTGGCGGCGGCGGATCCGGTCATCCTGCCCATCAACCGGGCAAAATTCCTGTTGGGACAGCGGTTCGACTTTCTGGTGGAAGCGCGGGAAGGCGCCGAGGCCATCCGCGTCACCGTCAACGGCCGGCCGGCCGACGAGTTTTTCGGCAAGACCGGCACGCTGAAAACGGTGGACGGCGTCACCTCCTACCGCATCGACGATGTGCGCTTCCGGGAACCCGGTCCGGGGGAAGGCACCGCCACCGCCAGCGCCGGCGGCACGGACAAGACCGCCACCGTCACCTACGAGGTCGCCGCCGAAAAGGCGCCGCGGCAGGCGAAGAACGTCATCCTTTTCATCGGTGACGGCATGGGCCTGCCGGTACGTGACATGGCGCGCATCCTGTCCAAGGGCATCGTCGAAGGCAAATACAACGACGTCCTGGAAATGGAAAAGCTCACCAACACCGCCATCATCACCACTTCCGGCTACGACTCCCTGGGCACCGATTCGGCCAACTCCGCCTCGGCCTACGCCACCGGCCACAAATCGGTGGTGAACGCCATGGGTG
>JAJBSZ010000172.1 GCA_020861125.1 Planctomycetota bacterium
AGCGGATTGCTTCCATGGGCATGTCCTTGGTGCCGGCCAGACCGCGGAACTCGCGGTAGGTGAATTCCGGGTAGCCGATCTCCACGAAGGTCGGGGCGTCTTCGAAATACTTGCCCTTAATGCGCTCGGGCGCGAAGGTGACGATGGGCACGAACTGCTCCGCCAGCACCTGCCCCAGGCACTCGCCCGGATTCAGGATGCCCACGTCCACGTGACCGCCCAGGAGGGCGCCGGCGACGTCGCCGGAGGAGTCGTACTGGACGTAGTTCATGTCGGCGCCGGTGTGGATCTTGATCAGTTCGAAGGCCAGTTGCGAGCTGTTCAGCCGCTGGTCGGAGCCGAAGCGGACGACGCCGGGGTTTTCCTTGGCGTAGGCGAGGAGGGACTGGATGTCCGGCCACTGGCTGTCGCTGCGGACGCAGAGGGTGACGTCGTCCCAGGCCATGATGGCGATGATTTCGATCAGTTCGTCGAAGCCTTTTTTCCAGCCGCCGACGTAGGAGGTGACCAGGGCGCCGGAGTGGAGGGAAAGGAGGGTGTAGGGGTCGCCCTTTTTGCTCTCCATGTAGTTGTAGCCGACGGCCGCCGCCCCGCCCGGCTTGTTAACGACGACGAAATTGCGGCTGGCCAGCTTGTTTTTCATCACGATGTCGGCGATGACCCGGCCGGCGATGTCGGCCCCGCCGCCGGCGCTGGCCGGCACGATCATCTGGGCCTCCTTGCGCATGGTCCACTCACCGGCCGGGGCCCATCCGGCCGCGACCACGGCCAGCGCTAGGACGAGTGCGGTTGCCTTGTTCATGCTGTTCTCCTGTGGGGTTGGCCCAGCCCGCCCGTCGCCCGCGTCGGGCGGCGGGCGGCGCTGCGCCGGGGAAGACGGACCCGTCACCGGACGGACCCGGGGTTCATCGGTTTGCGTGGTGGTTGACCGTTCCCGGCCGGTCACAGGGCGTCCTGCCGGGCCCGGAGCTGCCACAGGACGGACGCCGTCTCCGGCCGTTCCACCATGTCGCAGGTGATGACCGTTCCCGGCGCCACGTCCCGTCTGAGCCGTAGGCCGCTCAGCATATGGGCCGGCACCGGGTTGCTGCCGGTCACCGGCGCCGCCGGCACCATCCGGGTCAGGAGCCGCGGGTCGTGGTCGTTCCCCATGACGTCGCCGGCGGCGAGAGGCACCCGCGCCTCCTGGACGATGTCGTAGTCCTGGCGGTAGCGGAGGGAGCCGGTGGCGATCCCCAGCAGCCCGGCGCACAACAGGGTGGTGGGTGCCTCCACCCCGCAGAGGTGGTAGGGCCGGAACACCAGGGCGGCGTTGCCGGCCGGGTTGTGGAGGCAGCCCTTGGTGTTCAGGATCATCTGGGAGTAGGCATTCTTGCAGGACACCACCAGAAACACGCCGCCGCCCAGCCCGGCCTCGCCCGTCTCCCGCAGGGTGGTGATCACGTCGACCCGGCCGGCGCCGCCGAGGATGCCGCCGTCCGTTGTCGGACAGAGGACGGACGGGATCTCCGCCGGGCGGCAGATGGGGTCGTGCAGGAGCGGCACATCCGGCTGGAGGCCGGTGGCGTTGGCGGCGATGACCATCTCGCAGAGGTCGAAGCCGCCGCGGGGATCCAGGGCCGAGAGCAGCCGCCGCCGCTCCGCCAGCGCCGCCGCCGGCGCCGCCTGGGTCTCCATCAGCCGGCATTCCTCCGGCGACAGGCGGGCGGTGACGGTTTTCGGGATGGTGATGCCGCCGTCGTCGAAGACGGTAACGGTGCCGGCGGCGCGGTCGTAAACAAACTCGGCGTCCCGGCTCTTGCCGGCGCAGACGATGTCCAGGCCGGTGTCCCGGGCCCATTCGATCAGGGCCATGAGGGCGCCGTGCTGATCCCCGTCCACCGGGGTATAGACGACGCCGGCCTCGTCCGCCAACCGGCGGAGCATCGGGCCGACGCACGAATCGGTTTCCTTGTTGACCATGACCACGTGTTTGCCGCTGGTGATGGCAGCGAGGGCATGGACCGCGCCCCCTTCCGGGTGTCCGGTTGCCTCGACGATGGTGTCCACGGGGAGGGTCATGAGAAGCAGCGGATCGGTGGTGATCACCAGCCGGCCCGCCGCGATCGCCTGGGCGGCTTCCTCCGGCTGGCTGCAGACGGCCAGTCGGTCCCGGGTGAGACCGGCCTTTTCGGCGGCGGCATGGATGGAATCGAGGTTCTGGTCGGCGATGGCCACGACCTCCAGGCGGGGGTGCTGCAGAGACTGGATGAGGACGGCGGTGCCGAAATGGCCGACGCCGATCAGCGCCGCCGTGGTGTGGCGCTTTTTGCTTGCGGCGTACAGGTTGTGATAGATCATCACGTTCTCCCAGGACAAGAGGGTTACCGGAAAATGGACCCTTTCCTCCGCAAAGGACGGCCGCCGCCGCGCGACAGGCGACAACGGTCCCCGCTCGGACAAGCCGCTTCGCGGAGTAGAGTCGTTGAGTAAAAAAACGAGGATAGTATCTTCGCGGCTAATCGGAATTGGGTGCGGCGTCGGGGTACCGAGCCGTTTCACGGGAACGGTGGAAGCCATTGTTTTGGAATACAACAGGCGTGCCAAACCTGCTAAATTGCCAATATTTCTCGATAACCTGTTGCTAAGATATGACATCCAGTAACCAAGCCAACCGCCGGACCGCTGGCGACCCCCGGGCTGGCAACGTTCTATCGCACTGCATGCATTGCATAATGCACTTCAAGGAGGCAATCACGGTGATGGAAATACCGCTGGCCTGTGACGACGCGGCATTTCTCGCCCCCCTGCTGGCCTGGTTTCGTCAGGCGATGCGGCCGCTGCCCTGGCGGCAGACCTACGATCCCTATTCCGTATGGATTTCGGAAATCATGCTCCAGCAGACGCAGATGTCCCGGGGAGTCCAGTATTTCGAAAACTGGTTGCGGCGCTTTCCCGATATCCGGTCGGTGGCCGAGGCGGACGAGGCGGCCATCCTCTCCGCCTGGGAGGGTCTCGGCTATTACAGCCGGGCAAAGAACCTGCACCGGGCGGCGCAGCGGATCATGACCGAGCACGGCGGGGTGTTTCCCGAGGATCCGGCCGCCATCCGTGCGCTGCCGGGCGTCGGCGCCTATACCGCCGGCGCCATCGCCGCCATCGCCTTCAACCGTCCGGAGCCGGCGGTGGACGCCAACGTCTTGCGGATATTCAGCCGTCTGGGGGATGTGGACGCGCCGGTGACGGACCCCGCGTTCCGCGCCGCCGTCACCGCCCTGGCGGCGCGGCTGAGCGCCCAGGGCCCGCCGCGCCTGATCTGCCAGGCGTTCATGGAATTGGGCGCGCTCGTCTGCGGCAAGCGGCCGGCCTGCGACGGCTGCCCGGTGGCGTCGGTATGTCTCGCGCGGCAGCGGGGCACGGTGGCCCACCGCCCGCGGAAGGGGGCCCCCACCGCCTTCCGCAACCTGGTGATGGCCGCCGCGGTCGTGATCCGAAACCACCGCCTGTTCATCCGCCGCCGGCCGGCGACCGGCTTGTGGGCCGGATTTTGGGAGATGCCGGCCGGGCTGGTGGCGGCGGAGGAGACGCCGGAAAGCGCGGCCCTTCGGGTGCTGCGGGAGGCCGGTTTGACCGCCCGGTCGCTGGAACCCCTGGCCACGGTGCGGCATGGCTTCACCACGAACCGGGTGGTGCTGCACGGCTTTCGCTGCCGGGTGGACAGCCCTCCGGCGCCCGGTGACGACACCGCCTGGATCATACGGGAAACCGCCGCCGCCACCGCCTTTCCGGCGGGCCAGCGTAAGCTCCTGGAGGTAATGGGTTGGAAACGCCGCGACGGGCGGCAGGAAAAACGCGGGAAAACCGCGTTGGAAGAGTAAAAACGCCCCGGGAAGCTGTCAATGGGCGATGGGCGGGCACCCAAATAAACCCCCCGGGACTAACTTTCGGAACCGGCCACAACCCCGACCGCCTGCAGCACCAATCGCTCCAGGTTGGCCACCAGCGCCATGGCGTCGTAGGGCACCGGACGGCCCATGTACTGCTGGACGGTAACGCCGATGGCGCCGAGCACCGTATGCATGACGGTAGCCGCCACGGTTTTGGTATCAAAGGGCGGTACCATGTTTCTGGCGATGGCCGAGTCGAAGTGCCGGCTGATCATCTCGATACTGAACTTGAGAAAAA
>JAJBSZ010000453.1 GCA_020861125.1 Planctomycetota bacterium
GAATTCCTCCACCAACTGGTGGGAAAAATCATGCTACACCTTTACCATCGCCACCGCCTGGCCGTCCGAATCGATGACCACCCGGTACTCGGCGAGGTTCAGCTCGATGGCGCCGCCGGCCAGCCGCCGCCGGCGCAACTTCATCGCCAGGTCGTGCAGGCCCAGGACGCAGCGCAGCAACTCCTTGTCCTCAAACTCATCCCGCAGGGCGGAAAATTCCACCAGGTCCCGCACCTCGTTGTAGGTGAACCGGCGGCGGCTACGGATCAGGCTGCGGTGGATGGTATAGCCCAGCCGCTCGCCCTCGGCCGAGTAGTGGAGCCGCACCGTCTTGGCCGGCCGCTCCTCGTCCGGCCGGAGCGAACAGATATCGTTGGAGATCTCCTCCGGCAGCATGGGGATCACCCGCTCGGGCAGGTAGATGCTGGTGGAACGGTCGCGGGCTTCAACGTCGAGAATGTCCCCCGGCTGGACATAGCGGGCCACGTCGGCGATGTGGACGTCGACGGTGAAGGTGCCGTCGGCATTCTCCTTGAGACCCAAGGCGTCGTCGAAATCCCGCGCGTCCGGCGGATCGATGGTGCAGCAGATGTCCTCGGTGCAGTCCAAGAGCCGGGCCCGCTCGGCCGGGTCGATTTCCCGGTCGAGCCGGCGCGCCGCCTGCAGCACCGCCTCCGGGAAAGGACCGGGCGCGTTGTTTTCCGCCAGTATGGCGGCGGTTTCGGTGTCCGGGTCGCCGGACGGACCGAGCACCTCGATAATCTCGGCCTTGGGTCCACCCGGATCGTTCGGCCAACCCAGGATGTGCAGCAGTACCTTCTGTCCCGCCGGCGGCAGCGCATCGTCCTTGCCCACGGTGAGGCGGATGGAGGCCTTGCCCGGGTTCAGGCCCGCCTGCTCGGCGTTGCGGCGGCGGCGCTGGGATTTGGCCGCCTGAGACGCGCTCTTGGCCGGGGTGTCCGGCGAGAGAACGATGTCAAACTCGTAGCGGTTCCGGGGATCTTCGATGATCGCCCGGCGCGACGGCAGCATGGTGCCGACCAGCCGGTCCCGCGCCCGCTCCACCACCGCCACCACCTCGCCCGACGCCCGGCGGTCGCCCCGGCGATCCGACTCCGACACCCGCACCTTGACCCGATCGCCGTCGAAGGCGTCGAGAAGCCGGTCCGGCGGCACGAAGACGTCCGCCTCCTCCCGATCGTCCGGCAGGACGAAGGCGTGGCCGGCCATGGCGATGTCGATGGTACCGATGATGTACTTGTCGCCGGCGCCGGGCAGCCGCCAGCGGGCGTCCTTGCCCCGCTGGATGATGCCTTCGCCGCGCAGTTCCTCGAGAACGCCCCGGAAGGCCGAGAACTCCTTCCGGGGAATGCCCAGCTGGTAGGCCATGTCGCGGGATCGCATGGGGCGGTAGCCCCGGCTGGCAAACAGCTTGCGCAGCCCCATTTCGTATTCTTCGTGCTTGTCCACAAGGGTTCCTTTTTTACCTAACCGCCCCGGCGTCTTCTAGGCCTTCCGGATCTCCGCCAGCCCGCCGAGATAGGGCCGCAGCGGCTCCGGTATGGCCACTGATCCGTCCTCGCGCTGGTTGTTTTCGATCAACGCCACCATGGTCCGGGGCAGCGCCACGCCGCTGGCGTTCAGGGTGTGGGCGATGCGGGTTTTCTTGTCCTCGTCCTTGTAGCGGATGTTGGCCCGCCGGGCCTGGTAGTCGGTAAAAGTGGAGCAGGAGCTGGCCTCGAGATACTTACCGACGCCGGCCGACCAGACCTCGAAGTCGTAGCACTTGGCGGCGGCGAAGGACATATCGCCGGTGGCCAGGTTCACCACCCGGTAGTGCAGCCCCAGGGCCTGCAGGACGTCCTCGACATCCTGGCGCAGGCTCTCGTGCTCCCGGGCGCTCTCCTCGGCCCGGCATATTTTCACCAGCTCCACCTTGTTGAACTGGTGCACCCGGAGGAGACCGCGGGTGTCCTTGCCGGCCGCCCCCGCCTCCCGGCGGAAGCAGGCGGAATAGGCGCAGTAGTGGAGCGGCAGCTCCGCCAGCGGCAAAATTTCGTCCCGGTGGATGTTGGTGATGGGCACCTCGGCCGTGGGAATGAGGAAGAGGTCGTCGTCCTTGTCGCAGTGGTACATGTCCTCTTCCATCTTCGGCAGTTGGCCGGTGCCGATCATGCTGTCGCGGTTGACGAGGTAGGGCGGGAACCATTCGGTATAGCCGTGTCGGGCCACATGGAAATCCACGAAGAAATTGAACAGGGCCCGCTCCAGCCGGGCACCGAGGCCGCGGTAGAGGATTAACCCGGGTCCGGCGATCTTGACGCCCCGCTTGAGGTCGAGAAGGCCCAGGTCCTCGCAGATCTCCCAGTGCGGGCGCGGCTGGAAGGTGAAGGTCGGCTTCTCGCCCCAGGTCGCCACCACCGCATTGGCCTCTTCGCCGCCCACGGGCGCGTCGGGCGACGGATGGTTCGGGATGGCCAGCATCAGCGCCTGGAGCTCGGCCACGACCGCGCGTTCCTCGGTCTCGAGATCGGCGATGCGGCCGCCGCCCGCCTTCATCTCCGCCTGGACGGCGGCGGTGTCGCCCCCCGCCTTCTTGACGGCGGCGATCTCCCGGGAGACCCGGTTCCGCTCGTTCTGCAGCGCCTCCTTGTCCACCAGGATGCCGCGGCGCCGGGCGTCCAGCGCCACCGCCCGGTCCACGTCCACCGTCACCCCCTTGAGCCGACAGGCTTCCCGCACGTAGTCGGGATCGTCCTTCAGCAGCCGCATGTCCAGCATCGAGCTTTCTCCTTGAATGCAAACCCCCGGTACTCAGAAATACATTTTCGTTTCCGACCGCCACCCCTCCCCCGGCCGCACCGGCCCGGTCATGTCGGAAATGGTGATAAAGGCATCCGGCAGGATGCGCTTCAATTCCTCCAGCGAGTCGTCCGTCACCGGCGTGAGTTCCTCCGCCAGCCGCCGCAGCTCCGCCGGCGGAGCGTCGGTCCGGCCGGCGTGCTCCAGCCGCTCCAGAAGTTCCGCCAGCGCCCGAAAGCCGAGGTAACCGGCCAGGCCCCGCACCTTGGCGGCGGCGAAGGCGACGCGCTGGGCGTCCGGCTCCGCCGCGCCGGCCAGCGCCTGCAGCGTCAGAAGGCCCGGCACCGCGTCCTCCATGAAAAACCGCAACAGCCCGACGAACTGATCGTGGGCCATGACCTGACGCAGGCTCACCAACTGGGTGGCGTCCAGGCGGCGGATGGACCGGCCGCTGGCTTCGGCCGCATAGGCCGCCGGCGCCTCCGGCCGCGCCACCGCCAGCGGTTCCACCCCGGTGGCACGGGCGGCCGCCGCCATCAGTTCCACCGCCTGCACCGGTTTCACCACCACCCCGTCAATCCCGCCGGCGGGCAGGTCCGCGTCCCGCAGGCCGCCGGCGGAGGCGAGCATCACCACCGGCGTCCGGGCCCGGGCCGTGGCTTTCTCCTCGTCCCGGATCAGGCGCAGGGTCTGGATGCCGTCCAGCTTCGGCAGGTGTTGGTCCAGGAGGATCAGGTCGTAGCGGCCGCTCCGGGCCTGTTCCACCGCCTCCAGGCCGTTGTCGACGATAGTGAGGTCGTGGCCGTCGAACTGGAGATAGGCCTTGACCATCCGCCGGCTGAGGGGATTGCCGTCGGCGAGGAGAATGGCCAGCCGCGGCAGCCGGATCGCCTCGGCCGGCAAGGCCGTCTTCTCGACTTCCCCAACCGACCCGTCGGCGGAGACGAGGGGGATGGAGAAATGGAATTCGCTGCCCCGCCCCGGGTCCGTCTCGAAGGCGATGCGGCCGCCCATGGCCGCCACCAGTTTCTTGCACACCGACAGGCCGACGCCGACGCCACCGTGCCGACGCAGAAAGCCGGCGTCGGATCCCAGGGGGTCTCCGAAAATATCGCGGCCGGGTTCGGCCACGATGCCCTGCCCGGTGTCCGACACCATGAAGCGCAGTTGATCGCCCACCACCTCCACCGACAGGGAAACGCGGCCACCCTCGGTAAACTTCACGGCGTTGTCGACGAGATGCACCAGCACCCGGCGCAGGCGCGAGGCGTCGCCGATCACCCGATCCGGCACCGCCGCACTGACGTTGACCCGCAGCTCAAGGCCCTTTTCCTCGGCCCGGATGGCAAACATG
>JAJBSZ010000366.1 GCA_020861125.1 Planctomycetota bacterium
GGACCCGGCACGGGGATCCGGGCAAGGACGAGACCATCCACGTGGACGTGGATATGGATGCGCTCCTCAAGCAGGTGACGGACGCGGCGCCGACCCCGCCGCCCGTGCCCGTCCGGCAACAAAAACCAGAATACGCCGACACCACCATCCTCGACATGTCCTCGCCGGAAATCGCCGCGGCCCAGGGGTCGACCGGGGAAGGACGGACGACGGATGCGCGCACCGAAACCACCTTGGAACCCACCGCTGTGATCTATCCGGCCGGCGAACCACCCGCCGCCGCCGCTGCCGCCGCTCCTGCGCCTGCCGCCGCTCCTGCGCCTTCCGCCGATCCGACGCCCGTGACCAGTACGGCCGAACCGACGTCTGGTCCCGCCCCGGCGGAACCCGTGGCGCCGCCCCGGTCCGAGGCACCGGTGCGCCGGGAGTTTTCCGTGCTTTCCGGTGCGGGGGAGTTGGAAAGCCTGGTGGCCCAGGGGACGGCGTTGTTATCGACCATGGCGGAAAAGGGCCAGGGCTACCTCCAGGCCTGGATCGCCGCCGACAGCGAAGCGCGGGAACTGCGTACCCGCGCCTTGGCGGAGGAGCGGCGGCGCACCGTGCTGGAAGGGGAGAAGGCGGTGCTGGCCAACGAGATCGACGACCTCCGGACCCGCCTGGCGGATCGCGAGGGCGCCCTGGTGGCGGCCGAGGAAGCCCGCCGCACCCAGGAGTCGTCCTCCGGCGCCCGGACCCGGGAGCTGGAAAACCGCATTGCCCTTCTGGCGGCGGAAACCGACAGCCTGAAGACGGAACTCAGCCACACTCGAAATCTCGCCACCGGGGTGGATATCGAAAGCCGGCGGGCCAGGTTCGAAGCGGACCGGTACAAGAGCGAACTCGAAGCCGAACGCATGGAACGCCAGCGCATCCAGCGGGCTTTGGAAAACCGGGAAAAGGAGATCCAGGCGCTGCAATCCCAGTCCTCGGGCCAGGCCTCCTCCCTGTTCATCGACGAGCTGCACCGGCTGGTGCGGCGGCTCGAGTCCGAGCTGGACGCCCGCACCTCCGGCGCCCATGACGCCCTCAAGCAACTGGACCGCCTGGAAGTCGGCGAGCACATGGTGCCGGTGGTGGCCAATCTCCGCGCCGCCGTCATGCAGGCCCTGGGCGCGGACGAGAACCGGGACGACGCCCTGAAGGCGCTGGGCCGCGAGTCGGCCGGCGTCGGGGGTCCGGCGGCGGTGGCGGCCGGCAAGGCGGAGCTGGTGTCGTTCGAAAGCGCCCTGTCCACCCTGAATCTCACGGGAGCCATGGACATCGCCGGGACGCTGCTGCGGGAGGCCAAGGCCGTGCCCGGCACCCTGATGCGAAAGCTGTACCAGTGCCCGGCCCTGCGGCGGCCGGAGATCGCGCCGAAGCTGGACGACCTCGCCCGGCTGCTGGAGGGCCTGCGCACCGTGCAGGAAGCGAGCGACCGGGCCCGCGGCTCGGAAACCGGCGAATCGGAAGTATTTTACGTGCACATGTTCGACTTCCTGCACAACCTGGTCCGCCTGAAAGTCCTGAACCGCCTGAGCGGCGAAAGCTGGCGGCTGTTTCTGGACCTCCGCGGCCGGTTTTCCTTTGTCACCTCCGACAAACAGTGGGCGGAATACCGTGACCAGACCCTTAACGATCCCACTCTGAAAGCGTGATGCCCATGTCCGACCTTCTGCCCATCCGCACCTATTCTCCCGCAGACGAGCGCTTCCAGGCCATCGTCCGCCGGGGCGGGGATATCGACGCCGACCTCGGAGTCCGGGTGGCGGAGATCATCGCCAGCATCCGCGCCGGCGGGGGTGAGAGCCTGCTGGATCTCGTCCGCCGTTACGACGCGCCGCTGCCCGACCTCGCGTCCCTCCGGGTAACGCCCGCCGAAGTCGCCGCGGCGGCGGCGGCGGTGGACCCGGCATTAATCGACGCCGTGCGCCGGGCGGCCGCCAATATCACGGCCTTTCACCAGCACCAACTCCGCCGGGGGTACCGCCACCACGGCGATCACGGGGCGGTATTGGAAAAGCGGGTGTTGCCCCTGGCCCGGGTCGGCGTTTACTGCCCGGCCGGCACCGCGCCGCTGTTCTCGTCCCTCCTCATGAACGTGGTGCCGGCCCGCATCGCCGGCGTGGGCGCCATCGCCGTCGCCATCCCGCCGCGTCGGGACGGCAGCGTCGACCCGAACATGCTGGCCACAGCCCAGGTGCTCGGGCTGGAGGAAATCTGGAAAATGGGCGGGGCCCAGGCCATCGCCGCCTTTGCCTACGGCGCCGGACCGGTGCACCGGGTGGACAAGATCGTCGGCCCCGGCAACGCCTACGTGGCGACGGCCAAGCGGCAGGTGTTCGGGGTGGTGGGCATCGATTCGGTGGCGGGGCCGTCCGAGATCGTGGTGATCGCCGACGCCGACGCCAACCCCCGCTTTATCGCCGCCGACCTGTTGTCCCAGGTGGAACACGGCTCCGGCTACGAGTCCGGCGTGGTGCTGACGGACGACGCCGGCCTTGCCCGGGAGGTGGCGGCGGAGACGGAACGCATGGTGGCGGAGCTGGAGCGGGCCGACACGGTGCGCCGGGCGCTGTCCCGGTACGGCGCCATCTTTCTCTGCCGGGATATCGACCAGGCGCTGGACGCGGCCAATCTCCTGGCGCCGGAGCACCTGGAGATCGTCACCCGCGACCCGAGGCGGCATCTGGAGCGGGTGGTCAACGCCGGTGCGGTGTTCCTCGGTCCCTGGTCCACCGAACCGGTGGGCGACTACTTTGCCGGCACCAACCACGTCCTGCCCACCACCGGGGCGGCACGCTACGCCTCCAGTTTGGGCGTCGCCGATTTTCTCAAAGACATCTCGGTCATCGACTATCCGGCGGAAGCGCTGCGCCAGGCGGGGCCGCATATCATGCTCATGGCGGCACGGGAAGGCCTGACCGCCCACGCCAACGCCGTGGGCGTCCGCCTGGATGCCCTCTCCTCCTCCTAACCGCCTCCTGACCGCCGCGGCGCGCCGTCGTGGCGGCGGCGATGGTTACCGGTAGACTTCCCGGGCGCTGGTGAGCATGGCCTGGATTTTTTCCCGCGAAGGATAGCCTTCCACATCCCCCGGCACCTGGGTAGCCAGACCGCCGGCGATATTGCCCATCCGGCCGCAGACCTCGATGTCGGCTCCCTCCAGGAGACCGGACAAGAAGCCGGCGTTGAAAGCGTCGCCGGCGCCGATAGGTTCGATGCAGGTGCACGCGATCGGTTCCACATGCCGCCGGCAGCCGGGGTCGGCCACCCACGACCCTTCCGCGCCGTTTTTGATGGCAACGGCCGTGGCAATGCCGTCGCTGATCAGCAGGTCGAAGATATCCTCCGGCACCGCTGTCCCAAACAGGGTCTCCGCCTCGTCCAGGCCGAGGAGCAGGATGTCGGCCCTGAGGGCGATGTCCCGCAGCAGCGGCGCCATATCCCGGCCGCGCCACAATTTCTGGCGGACGTTGGGATCGAAGCTGATCCGGGCGCCCACCGCCTCGGCCAGATCCAGCGCCTTCAGGACCGCCGCGCGGCAGGAATCGCTGAGCACCGGGGTGATGCCGGTGAGGTGGACAATTTTGCAGCCGGTAAACATCTCGCGGTCCAGGTCGTCCGGACCGAGATGGCTGGCGGCGGAGTTCTCGCGGTAATAGTAGACGCTGGTCTCGCCCGCGCTCATTTCCTTGACCATCAGGCCGGTGCGGTGCTCCGGGTCGATGGTGACGTTGGACACGTCGACGCCTTCGGCACGGATACCGTTGAGCACCAGCTGCCCGAATTCGTCCTTGCCCAGCCGGCTGATCCAGGTGGCGGGGTGGCCGAGTTTGGCCATGCCGATGGCGAGGTTGCTCTCCGCCCCGGCGATGCGGGTGAGGAACTGCTGCACGTACCGCAGGGGACCGGTGGTGGCGGGAACCAGGGCGACCATAGTTTCGCCGAGGGTGGCGAGTTCGGGGGCGGGTGGCGTTTTCATGCTGTTCCTTTATGCGGGAGGCGATAGGTTGTCCGAGGCCGCGGACCGCCGGGGCGGGACCCGGCCTCGGCGATGGCGCGGCCTCCCGGGAAGGCGGTCCCTTCCCAGTATACGCCCGGTTCGCCGCTGCGGCAACGGTCTCTCCCGGTTG
>JAJBSZ010000035.1 GCA_020861125.1 Planctomycetota bacterium
GATCTGGGCGATTTTGGCCCGGCGCATTTTTTGCAGCATCTGCTGGGCCAGCATCCATTCATCCCGTTCGGTGATGTCCTGAAGTTGCCGCAGGGTGCGCACCAGGATGCGCTGGGAAACGTCATCGATCACCAGGAACTGCACATGCAGCCGCTGGACCGATCCATCGTTGGTGCCGGGGTCGATGGCATCGATGTTCACCACCGCCCCGAGAAGAGGCGCGGGGGGATTGCCGGTGATCAGCGGTTTGGAAAATCGGACCATGTCGCCCACCTGAAAAGAGGCGCTGGACGGGGTCTCGATGCAGCAGCCGCCGAGGCTGATGTCCATGAGCTTTCCCGGTCGCAGGGTGCCGATCTCCTTTTCCAGCGTCGCCATCTTGATGCTGCCGGCGGTGGCGGTGGAGATGTGCTGGAGATCGATATCGAGGGAGATGGGCAGGCGCACGGAATCGCGCTTGCGCACTTCCCACACCGTCTGCCACGGGGTGATCCGGCAATAAGGCATGCTGCCCGCCACCGCCTGGATCACCCGACTGGTGAAGGCCAGGAGCGATGGCCCGCTTTCCATGGTGCCATCCGTCTTCATGCCGGGCCGGAGAGAGGTCACCAGCCGGTCGTTATTGGCCGGCAGGGTGATATTGATGGCCTGGGAATCGTGGCCCATTACCAGGCAGTCGTACCCGCCCTGCAGGCCGGTGAAGGTCATCCGCACCAGCGCGCCCGGCCGCAGGGTGGCGTCCATGAGGTCCATGATGGCGGCGGAGGCCTGGGCGCTGGCCGGACCGGTACGGGCGCTGTCGCCTGCGCCCGGCGCCGCCGCCGGCACGGCGGTGGCCAGAGTCTTCCGGGTGTCCTTGGGGGGCGGGAAATAAATCTTTTCCATCCGCTCGGCGAAGGCGGGGCCGAAGGCGGCATCGAGGTGGGGCCGCAGGTCGTCGCGGAAGCGTTCGCGTACCATGACCGAGGCGGCGGGGTCGAGCTCGGCATGGGACTGAAAAACATACTGCATGCGGTCGACATCCTCGGCCGTGCCGCCGCGCTTGACGAGGATCCGTTCCATCATGCGCAGTGCATCCTGCCGGGCAGCCAGCCGCTCGGCGGCGCGGGACCGCCGGGCGAGGTATCCCATGACGACGAGGGCCAAGCCGAGAAGAACGATGGAAACCAGAATGGTAGGCGTGAAAATGACGTTTTGCATGGGCGGCAGGCGGTGCTGCAGGTCCATGGTGGCGGCGACCGGCGGCAATCCTGCCAGAAACGTGGTAGGCATAGGCTGGCATCCCCCAAAGAACCGCGGTGGCGGAACATTCGCGCGCCTCCGCCAATCCCGCTTGCTTCGAAATAACCACAGGCGTGGCGTATCGGACCGGCCGGGCGTCCCGTCCCCGTATTTCCGTCCCCGGCATCCCGCCACCCATCGTATCGCCCCGGACGGCCGGTCACAAGGATTATTTTCCGACGCCCGAGGGTCTCCGGACGGCCGCCGGCGACGAGACTCCGGTGCGGCGCGCCGACCAGGAAATTCCCGGATTCCTTTCGGCAAAAGTGGCTTGATCAGCCGGGCGGCGTATTCTATACTGAAGATGGAAAACGCCTGGAGGGAGAGGCGGAACCACGGACAGGAACGGACACCATGACGACGGGTATGGACGGAATTCCCACGGTCAAGGACGGCGGCGTCATTGTGAGCGAAGGCCGCACCGGGGTGGTCAAAAGCGGTTCGCCGACGGCACCTGCCGCCCGGCGGCGGGACGACGGCGGCGATTCGGCCCCCGGCGGCCAAGAGGTCCTTTCCCAGACGAGGGCCAGAAACGAAGAAACGGCCGACAGCGTTCTCGAGGAAATAGTGGAATCCACCAACAGCAGTCTGCAACTGCTCAACCGCAGCCTGCGCTTCCGGGTGCACCGGGATTCGGACGAGCTTCAGGTGCAGGTGGTGGACACCGAGACGGATCGCGTTATCCGGAGCATACCGTCGGACGAGATGCTTGACCTCGCCACCCGCATGCGGGAATTGTCCGGCCTGGGCGCCATGGTGGACAGCTTCCGCTGACCGTCAGGTCGCCGGTCGCCGGGAACGCGCGAGGGAATGCCCGCATGCCGTATGGGTATGCGGTTTTTGCTGCCACGGGAGGGATAGTCTATGCCGGGTCAGTTTCCACAAAAGGGCGGGAAGATCTTCGCGGTGTACGGATCGGATCCGGCCGAGATGGCGAAGCGTCTCCTCGAGGCCGCCGATGTCGCCGCCGCCGTTCCGGCCGGCGCCACCATCTCCCTCAAACCCAATCTGGTGGTCGGCCGCCCCGCCGCCGGCGGCGCCACCACCCATCCGGAAATCCTGGCGGGCACCATCGAGTATTTCCAGGACCACGGCCACACCCACATCGAGATCATCGAAGGGTCGTGGGTGGGCGACGACACCGGCCGCGCCTTTGCCGCCTGCGGCATGAACGACATCGGCAAACGGTACGGGGTACAGCTCTACGATCTGAAAAAGGATGCCGCCACCCCCATCGAGACGCCGGCCGGCCGGATCAACGTCTGTCAGCGGGCGCTGGCTTCCGATTTTCTCATCAACCTGCCCGTTCTCAAGGGCCATTGCCAGACGCGGATGACCTGCTGCCTGAAAAACATGAAAGGCTGCATCACCGACGGTGAAAAGCGCCGCTTCCACCGGGACGGTTTGGACGAATGCATCGGCGCGCTGGCCACGGCCATCGTGCCGCATCTCAATATCGTGGACGGCATCTGCGGCGACCTCGATTTCGAAGAGGGCGGCAATCCGGTGCAGGCCAACCGGATGCTCCTGGGCGCGGACCCGGTGAAGCTGGACGCCTATGTCTGCAACCTCATGGGCATCCCGCCGGCCGAGATCGGCTATCTAGTGCTGGCGGAACGGTACGGCGTGGGGGAAATGGGGCTGGAGGAGCGGGACATCGTCGAACTCAACCGGCCGGTGATCGCAACGGGGGTCAAGCCGTCCGGGGCGGTGCAACGGCTCGGCCGCGATGTCCGGGCGGATCAGGCCTGTTCCGCCTGCTACGCCAACCTCATCCACGCCCTGAAACGCATGGGCGGCTGCCGCCAGGGACCGCTGCATATCGGCCAGGGCTGGCGGGACAAGAAGATCACCGGCGTCGGCATCGGCGCCTGCTGCGGCCACGCCGACGCCGCCGTTCCCGGCTGCCCGCCGTCGGCGCTGGACATCGTGGAAACCCTGTCCCGGTCCCGGTAAACGGCTGATGGTCGGCGCCGGACGGCCCGGCTTTGCTTCTCCGTCGGAAAAATTCGCCTAGAACTGCAGCCGGTAGCCGATATTGACCTGATGCTGGTGCACGCCGCCGCCCTTGGCGTAGAGGTAGTCGGCATAGACGCTGTGCCGCTCCCGGAACCAGGCGTTGCACCCGGCGCCGGCCTCGGCCCAGTGCCGGCCGAAACGGTAGTGCTGCCGGGTGGGCGCGTGATCGTTGTAGATATAGGCGGCATCGCCTTGCCACTCCCGCTGGTAGTTGGCCTTGACGTACAGGTCCACCGGCACCGTACCCGCGCGGTCGACGGAATAGCCGAGCAGCAGTCCGGCGCGGCCCAGAAGCGAGTGGTAGCCATGGACCGTGGTTTTCAGACCATGGTTCATCCGGATGGACGCGGAATGGAACCGGGAATAGGTCACCTGGGCCTCGGGCTCGAGGAACCAGCCGCCACCATCCCCTTGGGACAACGAAATACGCCTTCCCACTTCCACGCCGGTGCTGTAGCCATGGGTTTTGCCGTCGCCCCGCACCCGGAGGCTGTCGGCGGTCAGGGTTTTCAGTTCGTGGTCCATCCGGAAAAACCGGCCGATGAGGTCGACATACCAGCCGTCGGTTCGGACCAGCGTGCCGTAAACGCCGACATGCGCGGAGGTGGTGGTGGCATCTCCCACGTTGAAGTCGGTGTCGTTCCAGGAGTACCCGCCCATAAGGCCGAGAAAAAGATCGCTGTCCGGAACGTTCGGAATCAGTTTGTCGAAGCCGGCCTGAACGCCGTGATGGCGCAGGGACGACCCGGCCACGGTCTGGCGGGAAGCGCTTCGGCCCCGCCCGCCCGTATACCCCGGGGGTTATAAACATATACGCGCCCCCCCGAAGCGGAAGGATATCG
>JAJBSZ010000027.1 GCA_020861125.1 Planctomycetota bacterium
CCCGATCCAGACCAACCGGTTGGCGGGATCACAACAGAGCACTATGGCCAAGGACACCGCCACCACCAGAAACACGCCGCCCATGGTGGGTGTTCCCCGTTTGCCGCCGTGGAGCTCGTGCAGTTTGGCCGCGTCCGGCTTGTCCACATCCTCGGTCGCCCGACGCGCGGTTTGCCGGCGGATAAAGATCGGGCCAAAATAGACGGTGGCGAGAAACGCCGTCACCACCGCCAGGGACACCCGAACCGTCAGGCTTTCAAATACGCGCAAGGGGCCGAACCAATCGCCGGCCAGGGCAAGGTACCGGAGCAAAGGTGTTCTCTCCTTCGGGGGTAGAAAAAGGCGGGAGGACGGAGGCCTTCAGGCGGCTGGCGATGGCACTACGGAAACCAGTCGAGAAGCTGGTTCACCACCCGTTCCATGAGCATGCCCCGGGATCCCTTTACCAGGACCTGATCCCCTGGTTTCAGGAAGGTGCGTAGCCCCATCCACAAGGCTTCGACCGAGGGAAAATGCCGGATAACGATGCGGGCGTTGACCTGCGCTGCCTCGGCCATGGCGGCCGATTCCGGACCGGTGACGAAGAGGGCGTCCAGATCCATCATCCCGACCGCCAGCCCCACCTCGCGGTGCAGGCGGCGGCTGTCGGGACCAAGCTCGAGCATATCGCCCAGGACCACGATTTTTCGCCCGTCCGGCAGGTCCGCCAGTACCTGCAGGGCGGCAAGCACGGAATTCGGGTTGGCATTGTAGGAATCGTTGATCACCGTGATCTTGGCCGGGGTCACCGTGACCTGCAACCGTCCCGCCACCGGTTTTGCCCGGCGGAGGGCGGCCGCCGCTTCGGCATACCCGATGCCCAAATGGCGCGCGGCCAACATGGCGGCCAGGCAGTTGCCGATGTTATGCCGGCCGAGAAGCGGCAGATGCACGGGCACGCCGTCGACGGTGAAGTCACTTCCCTTTTCGCTGACGACGATATCCCGCGCCACCAGATCGGCCGGCCGATCGCCGGTGGCAAAGGTGGCCATCTTGTGCACAACCGCCTGACGGAGGATGTCCGCATGGGGATCGTCGGCCGGGAAAATGGCCAGACCGTCCGGCGGGATCCAACCGAAAATATCCGCTTTTTCCCGCGCCACCGCCTCGATGGTGCCGAATCCTTCAAGATGCGAATCGCCGGTACAGGTCACGATGGCTATGGTCGGCACGCAGATTTCCCGCAGCTTGGCGATTTCCCCCGGGTGGCTGGTGCCCAGCTCCATGACCGCCACCCCGGCGTCCTCGGGCTGTCCCATCATGGACAGCGGCAGGCCGACAAAATTGTTCCAATTGCGCTTGGAGGAACGAACCTTCCAGCGGGTGGCGAGGATGAGGGACAGGAGTTCGCGGGTGGTGGTTTTGCCGTTGGATCCGGTGACCGCGATCCAGGGGATCAGCGGCGGATGCCAGCGGTAGCCGTTGGCCATGCGGCCCAGGGCCTCGAGGGTGTCGTCGACAAGGATTATGGGCAGCCGGCCGGTATCGGGCGTCTTCTTTTCCACCACCGCTGCCACCGCCCCGGCCGTGGCGGCGAATTTGATGAAGCGATGCCCGTCCATGTTGAGGCCATCGATGGCAACGAACAAATCGCCCTTCTGAATGGTTCGCGAGTCGGTGGATATGCCCGCCGCCACCGTATCGGCCGCGACGGCGGGAATCACCGTGCCACCGCACCAGCCGGCCAACTCCGAAAGCGTTACGTGCATGGTTCTTGCTCCCTTTCGCCGGTACTCCCCCGGCTTGCCAGGGCCTCCCGCACCAGATGGCGATCGTCAAGCCACCGCTTTTCCGTCCCGATGATCTGGTAATCCTCGTGGCCTTTGCCCGCCACCAGAACCACATCCCCGGGGCGGGATTGGGCGATGGCCAGCTCCACCGCGCGCCGGCGGTCCACCGCAACCGCGAACCCGTCTGGCCGGGTGAACCCCGGCAAAATGTCGGCGATAATGCGCTCCGGATCCTCGCCGCGGGGGTTGTCGGAGGTAACGACAATGCGGTCGGCATAGCGCTCGGCGGCCGCCGCCATCAGCGGACGCTTGCCGGGATCGCGATCGCCGCCACAGCCAAAAACAGCGGTCAGCCTCCCGTCTGTCAGCGGCCGGAGAACCGACAGAACCGACCGGAGGGCATCGTCGGTATGGGCATAGTCGACGAAGGCAATAACCCCATCGGCCGAAGCGAACCGTTCCAGTCTGCCCGGAACGCCGGGAAAATCGGCCAGGGCGGCGGCTGCCACAGCCGGCGCCACGCCCAACCGCACCGCCGCCAGATAGGCGGCCAGGCAGTTCTCCACGTTGTGACGGCCGATCAGCGGCGTCCGCAATGCCGCGTCCAGTCCGGCGCCGGACAGGCGGAACACCTGGCCCGTCAGCCCACTCTCGGTGACGGTCGCCAGCACCGTGTCGTCGTCTTCCGGTTGGGCGGCCGGCTCATCCGCGGCCAGCAGCCGGAAGCCCAGCACGGCGGCCTGGCAGTCGGCCACCAACCGTTCGCAGGCGGCGTCCCGGCGGTTGACGATGGCGACCGCATCGGTGTCGAGGCGGCTGAACAGCAGCCGCTTGGCTTCCCGATACGAATCCATGTCGCCGTGATAGTCAAGGTGATCCCGGCTCAGGTTGGTGAACACGGCGCCGGCAAACCGATGCGGCCAGACCCGGTCCTGCGCCAGGGCATGGCTGGAAACCTCCGCCACCGCCGCCCGGCAGCCGTTGTCGCGCATCGCCGCCAGGGAACGGCTAAAGCGGACGGCGTCAGGGGTGGTGAGGGGCGCCGGTTCCACCCGACTGCCGAGGTCGTACTCGATGGTGCCGAGCATTCCGGTCCGGCGGCCCGCCGCCTGGAACACGTGCCGCAGCAGGTAGGCCGTGGTGGTTTTGCCATTGGTTCCGGTTATGCCAACCAGGTCGAGAGAACGGGAAGGTTGGCCAAAAAACTGATCCGCCGCCTCGCCCACCGCTTTTCGCACGTTGCCGGCGACCACATAGGGAACGCCAGGATCGGTTTCTGGCCGACGCGGCAGCAGCAGCGCCGCCGCCCCCCGGCCGAGGGCGTCGTCCACGTAGGCGGCGCCGCGATGGCGGGCGCCGTCAACAGCGGCGAACAGAAACCCGTCCGCCACCTCGCGGCTGTCCACAGCAAGGCCACGGATGTCGGGATCCGCGGATCCCGACACCGTTACCTCCCGTACCGTCGCCAAAACTTCGCTCAGCCGCATATTATCCCAAGGCCTCTTCGTCCTCGATCCATTCCTCCCATATCCGTGGATCCACCTCTTCGGACAGGGCATTTTCATCGTCCGCTTCCCCGACCAGATACATGGCCGGCACCGGCTGCGGCTCGTAGGCGGACGGGGTGACGATGTCGGCGCGGACGGCCTCGCCGTTGACCGTCGGCAGGCCCCAGTAGCCGAGGAGGCGGCGGGAAATCCCTGCCACCACCGGCGAGGCGGCTTCGCCACCGTATTTGCCGGTTTCGCGAATCGAGACGACGATCACCGCCCGCGGCTTGTCCCACGGCGCAAGGGCGACGAAATTGGCGGTGTGCCGGCGTTTGGAATAGCCCCGAACCCCGGCGGCGCGCTCCGCCTCGTTGGCGATCATTTCGGCGGTGCCGGTTTTGCCGCCGATGGGGTATTCCTTGATGTTGGCCCGGCGGCCGGTGCCCTCGGTCACCACCTTGCGGAGAGCCGAGCGCATGGTGGCGGCGGTCGCCTCGGAGATGACCCGGCGGCGTATCGCGGGCTCGCGCTTCCAGGCTAGGCCGCCGTCATTGTCGTACACCTGCTTAATGATGTTCGGCCGTGGCAGCAGGCCGCCGTTGGCGAACACCGAATAGGCCGCCGCCATCTGCAGGGAAGTCACGTTGATCTCGTAGCCCATCGGCACCGATCCCATGGTATAGGACGACCATTTGGCAGCGTCGGTTACCTTGCCCCGCACCTCGCCCGGCAACAGGCTGCCGGTCCGTTCGCCAAAGCCGTAGCGGAGCACATACTCCCGCATCTTTTCCGGACCCAGTCGCAGGCCGACACGGACCAGGGCGGGATTGGAACTTTTCACCAGGGCCATGAGCAGGCTCATGCGCCCGTAGGG
>JAJBSZ010000242.1 GCA_020861125.1 Planctomycetota bacterium
ATTCCACAGGGACCCCGTTTACGATCGCCCGGCAGGCTTCCAGCGTCTCGGTGCTGCCAACGGGTTCCCATTGGAAGGGTTGGGTGGTCCGCGGCGGATGCCGTATTTGGGTAGAGGGGTCCGGGTGTACCAGCACCTTGGTGGTCGGGACACCACTCCTATTTTCCACCAAATCGTCGAGGATGAGAACGTAGCGGATGACGGAGCGGCGCTGGACGGCATCGGCGGCAGCAAATTGGTCCGTCATCGGCGGCATCCGGCTGCACTGACTGCGCCGACTGTCCAATAATGGTGGTACCGCTGACACGGGATGTTCCGTCGAGACCGGCTAGACGTACGGCATCGTCATGGTCATAACGGGTGTCACGGGTGACACGGGTGGCACGGGTATCGCGGGCGGTACGGACGGTCCCGGGGAAAGGGACGGCGTAGGCCCGATGCCCGCCGATTCGGGCGACTGGAGCCGTGGGCCCGGGTATCGTGAACGCCTTGGCTGCCGTGCCTTAGACCGAAGGACGAGGTCCCGCCTTTCTGCTTCAGTCCCGCTCCGCCATCACATGGCGACCCGATAGGAACCATGGCAGCGGCGTTCACGTGCCGAGGAGAAAAATCTGACGGGACGGTTTATTACAGCGATGCCACCACAGGGACACCGCATTCGTTCGCACGGTTGGCGTAATTCCAGCGGATGGCTGCAGTCCACGGGCTCCCATTGGTGTGGCTGGTCCACAGCGGATGCCGCACCGGGACTGGAGAGGGGTTCCGTTGGACCGGCACCGAAATGGCCCGGGCACCAGAGCCCACTCCTCCACCGAATCGTCGAAAAGGTGATCAAACGGAATGACGGAGTGGCGCGGAGAATCCGACGCAGGGCGGCAGCGGTTGAATCGTTACCGGCGGCACCGGCTTTCCGGCGCTGGCGGAACGGGCTGTTCCGGCACGGGCTGCGCCGGCTGATCGAATTCTGGAAGTACCGGTTGCTCCAAAACGGGCGGCACCGTCGACACCCGGCTGTTCCGCCGAGACCACCGAGATCACCGCGACCGTCGAGACCGTCGAAAGGGCGGTATCGGTGCCACGAATGGCACGGGCTTCACGAGGGGCAGGGGTGGAATAGCGCGGAGCGGGCGGTACCGGAGGCAGTATCAGCGAAGACCTGAGGCCCGCCGATTCGGTCGGCTGGACCCGTGGTTCCGGGTGTCGTGCACGCCGTTGCTGCCGTATTTTTTACCCCGCATGACGAGGACCCGCCTTTCCGCTTCATTCCCGGCCGCCACCACGATGCGACCCGATAGTAACCATGGTAGTGGATTCCCACGCCGCCAAGAAAAAAACCGGCCGGGAAATTCCTTTCCCCCACGTACCCACCGGCAATCGCCGGAGGAAACCGTTTTTCGGTTGGCCGGCCGGCGGGAACCGTGGAGCCAAAGGTACCTTTCACGGGCTCCCAGTGGAAGGGGGGCGCTGCCGGTTCCCGGAACCCGCGCCTGCACCATCGGAATGCGTGCCCACGTCACCGAAACCCTCCATATTTTCCGCTGGCGGTGGCCCGGACCGGGGGTTTTTAGTTGCAATGGGCCGGTTTACCGGGTATTTTTACTGGTAGTTTGCAGTTTGTGTCCCGTCGCGTCGGGACGGAAATACAAGTGGAACGCCAACACACAAGGAGAGAACACATGGCCCACGTCATTAGCGATGCCTGCCAGGCCTGCGGCGCCTGCAAGGACGTCTGCCCGGTCAGCGCCATCAACGAAGGCAGCCCGATCTACGCCATCGACTCCGGCACCTGCATCGACTGCGGCGCCTGCGTCGGCGAATGCCCGGTCAGCGCCATCGGTCCCGAATGACAGCCGTCCGCCCATTCCCCCCTCCCCACGCGGGGAGGGGGATCCATGGGCTAACCCCGCGCCTTTTTTTCGGCCGGGTGTTTGTCCAGTAAAACGTTGTGTTCTCTCCGGAAAACCGGCTCCGCCTCGCGGCGGGGCCGGTTTTTCTTGGGTTGGTGGCCGCAGCCCGCGCTCGCCCGGGGCGGCGCTGGCCGTTTCCCTCCCCCGGTGCAGGCGCCGGCCGCCGCCGCGGTTTCACTGCCACCGCCATTGGTGGCGCGGCGCGAAGGGTGACGGGCGCGGCCGGGGAGGGAAAGGAGCCGAGAAATCGGCGCCGGTTGCGCAGAGGGTCGGTCCGATGATGACGAATTGAAAAAGAGAAAATATGGTACGGCTCGATAGGCGGGACGCTTCTGGCCCGGCGATCCGCGACCGCGACCGCAATGGCGGTTCTTTAACCACGAGGCAGGAATTTCAATTCGATCGGAGATGGCGTTGGTTTTCTATACCTAACAAATTGGCGAACAGACTAAAAGGAACAAGAGAAGGCGGTGGAGCCCCGAGGCCTCGCGACGGGCCGATACTCAAAGGCAAACACGCGGGCGTTGGGTCAAGACTTCCTTTCGACCGTTCTGCGGTGGCTGCGACGATTCACGGACAGAACCAATCTGCTGCAACGAGGAGGGTGCGGCGGCGGTTTGCGCCGGTTCCGGTGCGATGGGTGACGCCGGGATAGGTGGAAGCGGGCGGGCGCCGCTTTTGGTGTGTACCATAGGGTCGCCGGTTGGACACGCCTGTGAGGGAGAATCCCTCCGCCCGGTTCTCCGGCTTATTATCTTGCCATTCCCCGACGCTTCGAGGAAAATACCCGATCAGGGGAGGCCCGGCCGACCGTCCGGCCGGAGGGCGCGCACCACGTGGTTTTCGGCTCCCGCACTACCCGCCCGCCGGGAGGCCGTGGAAACGCAGACACTATGCGCATACTGTACCTGGTGGGAGGTAACGACAGCATCGCCGGCGGCGCCACCGTCCGGGACGATGCCTTCGTGCGCGGCCTGCGCGACGCCGGCCACGACGTCACGGCCATTTCCCTCTACGGCCCGGCGAGCGTGGAAGGGGAAACCGGCTTTTCCCGGACCTTCCAGCCCCTCGGCCATACCACCTTCCGCCGTCTGTTTCCCCGCCTGTCGCGGGTGAATTTCTCCTCGTTATTCCGAAAACCGCGGCCGGTCATGAACATGACCTCCCTGGCCGTCTCCGGCCGTCGCATCGACCCGCGGGGTCCGTTGGCGGTGAGCCTCCTCTCCGGCGCCAACGCCATGCAGCGGCGGGAATTTTCCCGGCTCATGGAGCGCCTGGGCGGTGTGGTGCCCGATGCGGTGATCTTTACCAATACCATGCTCTCGGGCCTCGGCGAAGCCATCCGGGCCAACCTCGGCTGCCCCATCATCTGTCTGTCCCAGGGCTCGGACCGGGTGATCGAAGCGCTGGACGAGCCGTACCGGTCGGATGCGAGAAAGCTGGTGCGGAAAAACGCCCGCCTCTTCCGGCTGGTGGTCTCGTCCAGCCGCTTCTTCGCCATCCGCGCCACCGAGTCCCTTTCCCTCCCCGCCTCCCGGATCAAGGTGGTGCTGCCCGGGGTCGATACGGCCAAGCTCCACAACCCGGCGCCGCGGCGCCGCCTCCCCTTCACCATCGGCTACATGGCCCCCATCCGCAAGGAAAAGGGGCTGGACATCCTGATCGAAGCGGTGGAAAGCCTGGTGCGGGACACCGAGGTGGAGCCGGTCCTGTGGATTTCCGGCAAAGTCGAGGACGACCGCTACTGGAACCGCCTTCGCCGCCGCCTGGACGGGCCTTCCCTCAAGGGGATCCACCGCGTCTTCGGCAGCCTCGCCGGCGGCGACCGCCGGGATTTCATGGAGAGTCTCAGCGTATTCGTGGTGCCGTCGCGAGAGCCCGAATCCCGCGCCACCTTCCTCCTCGAGGCGATGGCGGCCGGCGTGCCGGTGGTCGGTCCGGCCTCCGGGATCATCCCGGAGATCTTTCAGTACGCCAACGGCGGTCTTCTCGTTTCCTCCGAAGCGCCGGCCTGGATGTTTGCCCAGGCGCTGGAGCTCCTGGCCTCCATGCCCGACACCGCCGATGAAATGGGACGGGTGGGAAGCGAGGGCATCGGCGACTACTTTTCCATCCAGTGTTCCGCCCGCCGTCTCGCCGCCCTGCTCGAGGAGGTCATCGGCACGCCGGTGTCCTAAAGCGGGTCCCGGCGCCCGGCGGCGGGCAGCACCGGTCCTCGTCGGT
>JAJBSZ010000017.1 GCA_020861125.1 Planctomycetota bacterium
ACATCGTTGTCGGAAAGGGGTTTTGTCGGAGATGGAAGGCTGCGGCGACGGCGGCGGCTGCCGGCCGCGCACCGCCTCCCGGCCGGTTTTTCCTCCTCCGGGAAAAACCGGCCGGTGGCCGCCAATCTTTGCCGTCTTCCAAAACGGCATGAACCAAGACCGATAAAAGTAGTTCCCCCCGGCTGACCTTTTCGGTAAGATGGCGCGTCTACCGACCGAGAGCGATTGGATCCGCCGGGCACCCACGGCTTGCCATCAAGAGGGGGCGACGCATGTCACTATACGGCAATGATGCCAACAAACGACCGGGAAACCGGGATTATCGCGCCGAGATCAAGGCCGGACCGCCGCCGATGCGGCATCGAATGTTCCGGAAAATCGTCCTCATGGGTTCGGTGCTGACCACCATCGCCGCCCTCCTGGTGCTGGCGAGCCTGTTTGTCTGGTATGGCTGCCGCATCGAGCCGGAGACGGATCGTATCGCCATCCTCATCCGGAAAACCGGCGCGGATCTGGCGCCGGATGAAATCATCGCCACCCGGCCGGATCAAAAGGGCATTCAGATCCAGCCGCTCATGCCCGGTCGGCACTTCCGGAATCCCTACCGCTGGTCCTGGCGCTATGCCGACATGCTGGTGGTGCCGCCCGGCCGTCTCGGCGTGGTGACCCGCCTCTACGGCGAGGACCTGCCCTCGGGCGAGATCATCGCCCCGCCCGGTTTCAAGGGCATCGCCGCCGAGATCCTCCGGCCCGGCAAATATCCCATCAACCCCTTTGCCGAACGGGTGGAGATCTTCGACGCCATCACCATTCGCCCGGGTCATGTCGGCGTGGTCGCCCACCTCTCCGGCCGGGATCCGCTGCACGGCGAAATCCCCGAGGACATGCGGAACGTCTTCATCGTTTCCGAAGAGGTCAAGGGGGTGCAGGCCCGGACGCTGGGGCCCGGCACCTATTACCTCAATCCCTACATCCACGCGGTGACCGAGATCAATCTCCAGAGCCAGCGCTTTGAACTCCAGGGCGAGGACGCCATCTCCTTCCTGACCCAGGACGGTTTCACCGTCATGGTGGAAGGCACCCTGGAATTCGCTCTCACCCGGGACCGGACGCCGCAGCTCACCCACCAGGTGGGCGATCTCGATGACATCCTGAAGAAGATCATCCTGCCCAAGGCCCGGGGCTTCAGCCGCATCGAAGGCTCCAAACACCCGGCCATCGACTTCATCGTCGGCGAAACCCGCCAGGGCTTTCAGGACTCTCTGGAAAAGCACCTCATCGCCCAGTGCGAGCGCTGGGGGGTGGAGATCCGCTCCATGCTGATCCGCAACATCACCCCGCCGGAACAGGTGGCGGAGATCATCCGCGAGCGGGAAGTGGCCCTGCAGAACCAGCGGAAGATCGACCAGCAGATCGAACAGGCCCGGTCCCAGGCCGAGCTCACCCGGCAGGAAATGCTGGCGGAACAGACCCGGGAAAAGGTGGAATCGGAAACCGCGGCCATCCGCGCCCGCATCCAGGCGGAGCAGGAACAGTCGGTGCGGTTGACCTCCGGCTACCGGGAACTCGAAGTGGCCCGGCTCGAGGCGGAGGCGGCCCGGCTCCAGGCCGACGCCCTGATCATCGGCGCCGAAGCGGAGCGGGACGTCGTCACCATGCGGAACGAGGCTGAAGCCACCGTCACCGCCGCCATGTCCGAAGCCTTCGGCGGCGGCGTCAACTTGGCCCGCTATACCCTGTACCAGAAAACGGCGCCGCTGATCCAGGCCATCATCTCCACCGATCGCGAACCGGGGCTGGGCGGTATTTTCCAGTCATTCATGCCCGGCGCCACGGTCCCGCCGGCAGCGACCGCGGTGTCGTCCGCAAACCCGGCTGCCGCGACCGGTCCGACCGGTCCGGCCGGCTCCACCGGCGACGAGTAACGCGGATGCCCTATCCTGCTTTCCACCGCCAGGCAGGCGGCTACCGGCTGTGCGGCCGGGACGACGGCACCGACTACTGGCGGCTGGTCGTCGGGCTGCTGGAGGCCGGGGTGGACCGGGCGCGATTGGCGACGGATCCGGCGGCCAGGGACATCGCCGTGCGGCGGGACGGACGGGAAATCCGCTACCGGGCCCTCACCTGGACCAACCCGCGCCGGCATGTGTTTCGGGTCTATGCCGACGGCCAGTCGTTTATTCTGAAATGGATGCGGCAGCGCTGCCTCGGCCTGGACCGGCTGCTGCCCGGCTGGCCCGGCGTCACCCGGAACACCCGGCTGTTCCGGCTGGTGCGGCGGGCGGTGGACCAGGGCTGCGACCGAACCCAGGACTACCTGCTGGTGGCGGAAAGGCCGCTAGCGCCGTTTGTCCGGGAATCCGTGGTGCTGCTGGAATATCTGGCAGGGGAGCCGCTGGGCCGGCAGCCGGACCTCGGCCCGTTTACCGAGGAATTGCGAGCCACGGTGACGAATCTGATCCGCCATGGACTGACCCTGGATGATCTCAGTCCGTTCAACTTTTTGGTGACGGACAGCGGCATCAAGGCGATCGATCTGTCGTGCCGGCGGCCGACCCGGCTGCAGGCGGTGAAGATGCTCCTTAAAATGAACACCCGCTACGGGTTGGGCATACCCGTGCGGGGCTTGGTCGATACCATCCTTGCTCGGTTGCTGGCGGCCCGGTATGCGCTGCGCCGCCTCACCGGCAAGCGGGATTTTTCCTAAGCCGGCGTTCGCCGCCTTTTTGTTTGGAGATGCCATGCAGGACGACAACACCATCCTCGCCGCCAACCTCAACCGACCGGCATTCCTCCGGCGTCACCGGGGCTTGCTGCTCGGTGCCGTCGGTATCCTTTTCGGGCTGTGGTTCACCTGGTCCTGGGGTTTTTGCCGCTTGTACGTCGGTCCCGGACAGATGGCCATACTCACCGCCAAGCGCGGCCGGGAAAAGCCGCCGGGCCAGATTCTGGCCGAGCCCGGCGAAAAGGGCGATCTCCGGGTGGTCCTGGGCGAAGGCCGCCATCTGCGGAATCCGCTGATCTACGACTGGCGCATCGTCGATGCCCAGTATATCCCGCCCGGCAAGATCGGCGTGGTGACGTCGCAGGTGGGAGAAGAACTGCCGCCCGGCGAATTCCTGGCTGAGCCCGGCCAGAAGGGGATCTGGCGCCGGGTCCTGGGGCCCGGTATGTACCGGCTTAATCCGGTCGGTTACCAGATCGAGGTTATCGATGCGGTAAGCATTCCCGTCGGCTTTGCCGGCATCGTCACCAACCTTTCGGGCGATCCGGTGGAAGAAGGGGCGTTTGCCGGCCCGGATCAGAAGGGTATCCGCGGCGACGTGCTCCAGCCCGGTATCTATTACATCAATCCGTACGAATTCCAGGTCTCGGCCGTGGAGGTGGGGGTCAACCAGGTGTCCCTGGTGGGTCAGGCCGGCGGCGTCGTCCTGACCAAGAGCGTGGCCATGGATGAAAACAACCAGATGATCCAGCGCCTGAACCAGAACATCCTGGACGTCCAGAAGCGTCGCCGGGAGGAATACCAGCAGGCGGCGCAGAACGTCAGCGTCTCCAGACCGGTGGCTTCCCAACAGGCTTCGCCGGAAATCATGTACGAAAGCGTGGTCGAAGAAATGATGGACGACCCCGGCGCTCCGGCCCGGCGGGCCCTGGTCACCGGGCTCACCGGCGGCCGGGCGTCGGCCGCCAGCCAGGGACGGCGGCCGGTCATGGAGCGGGACGTGCCGCCCGCCTTCATCCTCGACCAGTTTGTCAATTTCCCGTCCCGGGACGGCTTCGACATCAGTCTGGACATGACGGTGGAATTCGAGCTCCGGCCGGAACGGCTGGCGGCGATTTACCGCGACTACGGCGATCTGCCGGAAATGGTGGACAAGATCCTCATGCCGCAGGTGTTGTCCGTGTCCCGGCTCAAGGGGTCGGCCTACCGGGCGGTGGATTTCATCGCCGGCGAAGGCCGGGAGAAGTTCCAGAACGACCTCACCGACGCCCTGAAAACCTCCCTCGGCGAAAAGAACCTGCTGATCCACAGCGCCCTGATCCGCAACGTCAACGTCCCGGGCCAGATCCTCGAACCGCTGCAGGTGGCGAGTCTGTCCAAGGAAACGGACCTTACCAAC
>JAJBSZ010000490.1 GCA_020861125.1 Planctomycetota bacterium
TCCGTATACTGCTCCTCGATACGAGGGGACGTCATACCAAATGCACGGAGACGCCACCATGCGTACGCCCCTGCCCCATGTGCTGCTGATTCTTTGCCTCGTCCTCGCCGTTCTTCCCGTTTACTCCGCCGCCGCCTGTACCCGAATCCTATACAACGCGCCGCCGCGCTTCGTGGTGGTCGGCCGGTCCATGGACTGGCCGGAAAGCACGCAGGCGGTCCTTACCCTGCTGCCCCGCGGCATGCACCGTGACGGCGGGCTGTTGGGAACGGAACGGGTAATTTCCGACCGGCCCAAGCTGTGGGTTTCAAAATACGCCAGCATCGTCACCACCGTCTACGGCCTGGGTTCGGCGGACGGTTTCAACGAAGCCGGCCTGGGCATGCACATGCTGTACCTCACCGCCACCGACTTCGGTGCCCGGGACGTCGACCTCCCCGCCATCCACGCCGGCCTGTGGGGCCAATTCGTCCTCGACAACGCCGCCACCGTCACCGAAGCTCTGGAGGTCCTGCAGGATATTGAAATCGTGCTGGTCGAGGCGCACGGCCGCAAGGCCACCGTGCACCTGGCGCTGGAGGATGCCAGCGGCGATTCCGCCATCATCGAGTACGTCGACGGCGTCGCGGTGGTGCACCACGGGCGCGAGTACCGGGTCATGACCAACGATCCGGTGTATGAAAAGCAGCTGGCAATGCTGGCCGAAATGGATTTCTCCAACCCGTCCAGCGAAACCCCGCTGCCCGGCAACGTCAACCCCCGTGACCGCTTCCAGCGCGCGTCGTATTTTCTTTCGCTGTTGCCGGAGATGGAAAACGATCGCGAGGCCATCGCCGGCATCCTCGCCATCGCCCGCAACGTCTCGGTGCCGTTCGGGGCGCCGTACAAGGATTTCGGTATCTACAACACCGAATACCGCACCGCCATGGATTTGATCAACCGCCGGTACTTTTTTGAACTCACCACCAGTCCCAACCTGATTTGGGTTGCCATCGACGCCTTCGACCTCGAGCCGGGCTCGCCGGTGATGACCCTCGATCCCGACGACATCCGCCTGTCCGGCGATGTCCGGGAGGCCTTCCGCGTCACCCGCCAGGCACCTTTTTAACGGTCAGGCTCCTCGAGGCCCGCCAGCCGCAGCACCACCTGATGGGCCAGGCGCAGGCCGAAGAGTCCGGTCATGCTGGCCAGGCTGCCGAGGGTGCGGCGGAACCGGCCCCGGTGCTCCGGGCCGCCTTCCGCCTGCACCGCACCGACCGCCTGACGGTTCCGCGGCTCCTCCGAGTAAACGCACCAGGCGTCCGCATCGGCGATGCCACGACGGCGCAGGCGTTTCCGCACCAGACGGCCGAGCGGACAGCCCCGGGCCGCGAACAGCCGACCGAACCGGACCTGCCCGGCATCGATACGGGTGGCGGCACCGAGGGAGGAAAACACCGGGATGCCCTGGCGGCTGGCGGCGGCGATGATCGCTACCTTGGGGTTCAGGCTGTCCACCGCATCCACCACCAGCGTCGGCCCGTCCGCCAGCAAGCCTGGCAGGGACTCCTCGTCGACGAACGTCCGCACCGCCGTCACCCGGGCGGCGGGATTGATATCCCGGACCCGTTCCGCCGCCACCTCCGCCTTGGGGCGGCCGAGAGTCGAATGCAGGGCAAACAACTGGCGGTTCAGGTTGCTTAGCTGGATGCGGTCGAAATCCACCAGCCGCAGGCCACCGACGCCCGATCGGGCCAGGGCCTCGACCACCTGGGAGCCAACCGCTCCCAAGCCCAACACGCACACCGTCGACCGATTCAGGCGCGCCAGAGCGTCCTCGCCCAACAGCAACCGCGTCCTGTCCAGCCAGGGGGTTTCGTTCTCGGTCATCCTGCCTTTCCACCTTGTCGTGCGATTCCGCTTCCGGCAGCGGGCCTTCCCGTCACGGCCGGCAGACCGCCGCCACTGCGCCGTTCCAGATGCCGTTATGGTTTTAGGACAACTTTCGGCAACTTTTTTCTTCAGGTTTCCGATCCGGTTCCGATAATAGTAGGCATATCCGTCAAGGACGGCGGCGTTCCCGTGGCGGCTGGGCGGCACCGGGAACGGCACTGAGAACCGGGTCCCATGGAGGGAAGGACTATGGCCGACTATTCCAGTTTGTGGAATTTTGGCAACGACAGCAGTTCAACCGCCGCCGGTCTCACCGCGGATTTGATGAACCAGTGGGCTATGCGCCACGCCAATGCCGCGGCCTACCGCAACCTGCTCAAAGCCCAGGAAACCGGCGAAATCAAGCAGGGCAGCTACTACAAGGACATCCTGTCCGACAAGCTTTTCAACGACTACTACGACACCACCACCGGCAAGGTGACCCAGGCCACCTATGCCCCCGATCCCGCCACCACCGCTTCCATCGATTCCGAACTCACCGCCGGTGAGCATCTCGACAATATGCGCCGTCTCGCCCTGGCCGCCATCGGCAATCCCGGCAGCCTCACCTCAATCCATTATGACATGTTCGAGCTGATGCGTCAGGCGATAGCAAGTAACCTGGTAACCGGCAGTCCGAACGAGATGGAAATCGTGCTCGAGGAAGCCAGGGGCGCCAGCGTCGGCGCCGACTACCACGCCGAAATTCTGGAAACGGACCAAACCTTCACCATCGCCGGTCCGGACGGCGAGGTCGATTACGTCTTCGCGGCCGGCACCAGCCTGGAAGACATCATCGCCGCCATCAATGCCGATGCCGCCACCACCGGTGTGACAGCGGAATACGCCTTCAATGACGACACCTTTTCCATTGTGCTGACCACCAGCGACACCGGCGCCGAAACCTTTATCCGGGTGGATCAAACCGCGGGCGACCTCTTTGCCGCTGCCGGCACCTCGGTCAGCGCCCGGGGGGCGGACGAGGTCCGCGGCACAGCCGAGATCGAAGCCTCCGGGGTGGACACCATCGCCGCCATGGCGGTGGGGGTGTACACCGGGGTGCTCTTCGAGGATCAGACCTTTACCATCACCGGCGCCTCCGGATCGCAGCAATTTTCCTTCGCCAAGGGCACCACGGTGGAGGAGATGGTCCAGGCCATCAACGACGCGTCCGAAACCCTCGGTATCACGGCCGAGGTCATCTACAACAGCGCCGGCGAGGCGGAAGGGTTTGGTCTGGCGGCGGAAAAAGCGGGTACTGGCCAGTTCGTCCAGGTGACGCAGGAGAAGGGGAGCCTTTTCGCCGCCGAGGGAAAATCGGTCAAAGTCACCGGCTCCAGCATCGACGGCTCCGGCGACGGTCCCGGCATTACCTCGCTCTCCGATCTCGGCCGGGTCACCATCAATGGCGTCACCTACAGCTTTGCCGACCTGGCCCGGGGCGGCAGCGCTTCCCTGGAAGTGAATCCCAATGCCGCCCTGGCGGTTATCGACCAGGCGCTGCAGGACATCTATTCCGGCCGGGCCGAAATCGCCGGCTTCGACCCTTCCAGCACCTATCTTTCCTACGTATCCGGCAGCTACGTGGCCGCCGCGTCGACCAACGCGCTGGAGATCGGCAATTACGGCAGTGACGCCCTGACCGACTGGATCAACCAGTACGTGCGGAACGGCGAGACGCTGCCGTAACCCGTGGCTGGAGGGTGGAAATTACCATTCGGGCGACGGCCAAGGCCGTCGCCCGTTGTCATTTCCAGTCAGCCGCCCCCCGCCCGTCTCCGGAAAGGACCGGTCAAGCCGCAAGGTAGCCTATTACTGGGCCGGCCCGACAGCCCGGCGCTCCCCTTCCCGCCCCTGCTGCAACGAGGTTATCTGCGCGCTCCGCAGCCGCTCATCCCGGTTAGGCATATGGGGCGACATGATGGCCAGGCCGATCCACGCCACCAGACAGGAAATGACCCCCACCGCCAGCCCCGTTCGCAGCCAGGTGAAGAAATTGATCAGGGTCCAGTAGCGCTTCTCCAGCATGCCCACGGCAGCGATATTGGCGGTGGAGCCGATCATGGTGATATTGCCGCCCAGGCAGGCGCCGTGCAGCAGCGCCCACAAGAGAACCGTGTCTTCGAGCTTGACCACCACCGGCATGAAGGCGGCGACAAACACGATGTTTTCGATAAAGGCGCTGCCGATAGCCGAGATCCCCAGGATTATGT
>JAJBSZ010000251.1 GCA_020861125.1 Planctomycetota bacterium
TGGGATGGTCGAGCCGCACGCTGCCGGTGAAAAACTCGGACGATCCCTGAACCGAAGGCTGGCTTCCACGCCGGAAAAGGCGTATCCCGTCGGCACCATGAATTTGCGGAAAAGACCAGGCAAGAAGGGCGAATACCATACAGACGAAGTAAATCATGGGCGAAAGATTTTTCATAGGCTTTTCTTTTCGTTCCCAAAGCGTTCAAATATTGAAGAGGATGCAGTTACCGTGTCACGCCGATACGCCGTAACCATTCCGCGACGTCGTTTTCCGCTCGGTTCACGCTGGAACCACGCACAGCCAGACCCTGCATCACCGTCGCATTGGGGCACAACCGCCTGATATCATCGGGTCCGCGTCCCAGACCGCTGCCTTCGTGGGTACAGAACGGAATAACCGTTTTGCTCGTCAGATCGTGGCCTTCAAGGAAGGTGAAGAGCGCCATGGGTATCGTTCCCCACCAATTGGGATAGCCGATGAATACGGTGTCGTAGGAATCCATGTTTTCGACGTTCCCGACAATGGCCGGGCGCATGTTGCTGTCCAGCTCCACTCGCGCCTTTTGGGTGGTTTGCCTGTAGTCCTCGGGATAGGGCTCCACCGTGACCACCCGGAATTGGTCGCCGCCAACCCGCGCCTGAATGAGGTCGGCAATCGTTTTGGTATTGCCGGTCTTGGAGAAATACACGGTGAGAGTTTTTCTGTTCATGGTCTGTCCTTGTCCATCGGCCGCGAAGACACCAGAGAAAGCACCTGATTTGTAGACTCCGGTCAGGAGAGCCGTACCGGCGGCCAGCGCCGAAAGCCTAAGAAAATCCCGTCTGTTCATAATCAATTCCTTTCTTTGAAATTGCCAAAACTACCTGAACGGCCGCGGTTCCGGCCATGGCGCGGCATGGCGTTGCAATGCCGTCGCCACGTGGTTGATGACCTCACCCAGACGGCGCATGGTCGCCATGCCTTCGGCATCGTTCTCCACTTCACCCTTGTCGGTACCCACTCCCATATTCCAATAAAACGACCCCGGCACCACCATCTGGGAAATGAGGAACATGTGGTTGATAGTGTCGAATACATTGACCGCACCCGCCCGCCGATGCACCGCCACCGCAGCGCCGACCTTGCCTTTGAGGGCGAAATTGTTGGCCAGCGCGACAAAGACCGCGCGGTCTATGAACGCCTTGGTTTCCGCCGTGACATCGGAGACATACGTGGGCGAACCGACCACAATAGCGGAGGCGCGCAGCAGCTTTGGGTATACCTCCTGGAATGCGTCGTCGATGATGCAATTCCCCGTTTTGCGACATCCCATGCACGCCTGGCAGCCACGCATGGCCTTGCCGCCGACCTGATAGTAGTCCGTCTCCCATCCTTTTTCCGAAAGCGGCTCCAGAACCCGGTAGAGCATGCGTTCCGTATTGCCTTCGCGCCGTGGGCTTCCGTTGACGGCAATCACATAGCGCTTTGGTTCCGGCGCCGGCGTTGCAGCGTCCTCGCTCTGCGCCATTGCCGGCATTCCGGTCATTGCAGTCATACCGGCAACGGCCATGGCTTTGAGAACATCCCGGCGTGACATTCCATTTTCCGTACCTGACATGTGACTATTTCCTTTCTCCGGAAGAGGCCGCATTCGTATCGTCTGGCGTACGTATCTGGCCAGCGGGCTCAGTATTGGTAAACCCAGCCCTGAATTCGTGCATGGCCTGTCCAAGGGAACGGGCGGCGCCGGGAAGACGCTTACCAAAGAGAAGCAGGGCCACCAATCCGATGAAGAACCACTCCATACCGCCGGGCATACCGGCAAACGCGACAGGAAGCATGTGTTCTCCTCTATCCAAGCATTGTCTGACGACCGACGGGCAGGACTGTCATCGACTTTGGGGTAGTGGGACAATCGGCCTGGCAGCCACCGCAGCCGATACAGAGTTCCGGGTTGAGCTGGGGGATTTCCAGCCCGCCGTTGATCGGTCGCAGGGTTATGGCGCCTGTCGGGCAACCGTGAAAGCAGAATCCGCAGTGCTCCCGCTTCTGCAACACCCGGCAATGGCGGGCATTGAACGAGGCGAGGCCGATGCGGGTCAGGCGTTTTTCGTCCAGCGTCAGCGACTGCAGAGCGCCGGTGGGACAAACCTGGTTGCACTCGGTACAACCATATTCGCATATATTGTCCATACCAAAATCCACACGAACCGATCCGTACCGGTACAGCGCGGGCTTGATGATTTTCGTGGGGCAGACGGCGACGCAGAGCTGGCAGCTTGTACACCGGAGACTGAACTGGTCCGGCGTCCCCGCTCCAGGCGGCAAAATACATTTTTCATCATTTCCGGGCTGGAGCATCCGTGCCAAGGGCGCACCGGCGGCAGCACCAAATATCATCACACCAGCCGCCGCCATGCTCCCGCGTTGAAGAAACCGCCTTTTGCCAAGGTCGATGGCGGTATCATTCCGAGCCATTGAATCCCGACCGAAGCGGATGCTGGCGGTCCGGCAGGCCGAGAGGCAGTTCATGCACCGAATGCACCGTTCGTTATCGATACTTTTGCCTGTCACGTCGATGCAGTCGGAGGGACAAACACGGGAACAGGCTCCGCAGCGGAGGCATTTCTCGTCAATATGAATGTGATAGCGGCCGTATCGCGCCATCAATCCCAGCACGGTGCCGACCGGACAAACCGCGACGCAAAAGACGCGTTTTTTCCAGACTGCCAGAATGGCAATCGCCGCGAGCGGGACCAAAACCCCGACGAGAACATTTCGGCCACTGCCTGAATAGGCAATCGATCCGGCGCCACCGACTATGCCGCCAAAATTGGAAAGAGGGTCCAGCATCCGGAGGGCCAGCGCTCCGCCGCCCAACAGGAGAATACCCGTAACCGCCGCGATGGAATAGCGAAGCCATGACAAGTTGGGTATGGCGATCCGCCTTTTCCGTGAAAAAAACCACGCCATTCCGTCCTGTAGTATTCCCAAGGGACAGAGCGCCGCGCAGTACAGTCTGCCGAAAATCACCGTCGTCCCCGCTATCAATAAAACGGTGACCAGTGATCCCAAGGAAAATTGATACGCTGTTTTGAGTATGGCCGGCCCAGCCTGAACGGACGGCAGAGCGGTAGTCCACACGTGGCCAGTGAGAAATGCCACCACAAAGGCAATCACCACAACCAGCGCAACCGCAATCCGCACCAGCTGGTATGTCCTTGGATTGTTCATCGCTATCCAATCGTTATTACGCCAACGCCGCCTGCACTTCCTTCATGATCTCGGGAACGGCGATACTCTGAGGACACTTGGGCTCGCATTGACCGCAATCGATGCAATCCGACGCCTTGCCGCCGACCACAGGCGGAATATGGTTGTACAGCCTTCGCGCCGCCTCCTTGTCGCCGGTTATTTTGTATTGGTTGTACACATTGATGTTGTAGGGAATGGCGATATTCAGCGGGCACGGCAGGCAATACTCGCAGCCGGTGCATGGCACTGTATTGTATTCCCGGTAGCGCTTTACCACTGCCGCTATGGTTTGCCGTTCCGCTCCGCTCAGCATACCCGCCGACGAGCGTGAGGCATACGCCACATTGTCAGTGACGTGCTGCATGGTGCTCATGCCGCTGAGAACGACGCCGATTACAGGCATGTTCCACAGGTAATCCAATGCCCATTCCACCGGACTCCGTTCTGCGGGGAATTCGCTGAATACGCCACGAATTTCCGCGGGTACATCCGCCAGGTATCCTCCTCGCAGCGGCTCCATAATGGATACGCCGAGGTCGCGGTCCGCCGCATACCGTAAACCCTGCAGCCCGGCCTGCAATTCCGTGTCCAGGTAATTGAGTTGGATCTGACAAAAATCCCAAATGTCGGCGTATTCGATCACCTCCTTGAAAACGGGGAAAGGAGCGTGAAAAGAAAACCCGAGGTGACGTACCTTGCCGTCTTCCCGCGCCTTTTCCATCCGTTCCACCAGGCGGAGAGGGAGGATGCGGTCGCGCCAGGCGTTGCCGGTTATTGCATGGATGAGGTAGAAGTCTATGCAGTCCACCTGAAGCCGTTCCAACTGGTGGTCAAGGATGCGGTCGAAATCTTCGGTTTTTTCCACCATGTACCAAGGG
>JAJBSZ010000103.1 GCA_020861125.1 Planctomycetota bacterium
GTGCTGCTCCAGGTGTACAGCCGCCTGGCGCCGGGCACGGCGCCCCGCTGGACGGTGGAAATGGGCAGTATCCTCCTGGGCGCTCTCATCTGGATGGGCCTGGGATCGGGGGTCGAGACCGGGTCCCATATCCGGTTCGACATGCTGATCGCCCTGTTGCCGCCGCGGTACCGAAGGTGGTTCGATCTGGCGGCCAACCTGTTCTTCGCCGCCTTCCTGATCCTGCTGTCCATATACACCATGCAGATGCTGATCTGGTACGGGAGGATGGGCTCGAAAACCACCCTGCTGGGGTGGAACAAGGGCTGGACGAAACTGCCCATGTTCGTCGGTCTGGTCGTCGCCGCCGTCCGGGTGCTGTACCTGATCGTCGTCGGTCTGTTGGCCTGGCGCCGGACCGACGCCCCGCCGGAAGGTACCAACGAGGAAGGGGACACAGCATGCCCGTCATGACCCTGACCCTGGCCGCCGCCTGCGCCGTCCTGTTTCTCATCGGCGTGCCCATCGCCGTCGCCCTCGGCTTTGCCTCCATGCTGGCCTTGATCCTATTCCGGCCCGTTCCCAGCCTGATGATCATGCCGCAGTTGTTCAGCGAAATGTCCGTGTCCTTCACCATGCTGGCGGTGCCCCTGTTCATCCTCGTCGGCAACCTCATGGAGCGGGGGTCCATCGGCCGCAAGCTGATCAATTGGGTGACGTCGTTCGTCGGCTGGATGACCGGCGGCCTCGGGGTGGTGAATGTCGTGGCCAGTATGATCTTCGGCGGCGTCTCCGGCTCCAGCCTGGCCGACACCGCCACCTTCGGATCCATCCTGGTGCCCCGCATGGTGGACGAAGGCTACCCCCCGCCCTACGCCGGCGCCATCACCCTCAGCAGCTCCTGCTTGTCGGTGATCATCCCGCCAAGCATCCTCATGGTGCTGGCGGCGGCGGCGAGCAACCAGTCGGCCTCCCGGGCCCTGGCGGCGGGGATCCTTCCGGGCATCGTCGTGACCGTTCTCCTCCTGGTGCCGAACTACACTATCTGCCGCCGGCGCGGCTACGGCCGGTTCCATCCCTTCCACTGGCGGAACCTCTGCCGCCAGACCCTGTTCGGGCTGCCGGCGATCTGCGCGCCGGTGATCGTCCTCGCCAGCATTTTTTCCGGCCTGGTCACCCCCACCGAAGGGGCGGGCATCGCGGTGGTGTACATCCTGGTGGTGGACGGGTTGATCCTGCGGGAACTGCGTCTGAACGACATCTGGCAGGCCCTGGTGCGAACGGCCACCCAGACCAGTTGCATCCTGATCATCGCCACGTCGTCGGCCGTTATGAATTACATCATCGCCCTGGAAGGCATCCCGACCATGCTGTCCGCCGCCTTGACCTCGGTGCCGGGCGGACAGGTCGGCTTCATGGCGGTCACCATCCTGTTTATGGTGGTCATCGGCATGACCATGGACGCCAATCCGGCGAGCCTCATCTTCACGCCGCTGTTCCTGCCCGCCGCCCTCAACCTGGGCATCGATCCGTCGCACTATATCGTGGTCCTCATCATGGGCCTGGCGCTGGGGCTGACCACGCCGCCCTACGGCGTGTGCATCTTCTCCACCGCCTCCGTCACGGGCATTCCCATCCCGCAGTTGATCCGGGCGGCGATCCCGTTTTACGTAGCGCTGCTGGCCGGGTTCGTGCTGGTCGCCTACGTCCCGTCGGTGGCCCTGTTTTTCCCGGCGCTCCTTGGAATGTAACCCATGGCCACTTCCCTCCTGGCTGTCGACCTCGGCACGACCAACACCAAGGCGGTGCTGTTTGACCGCACCGGCGCCACCGTCGCCCAAACCACCCGGCCCACGCCCTTCGTCTACCGCGACGATGCCATGGAACTGGACGTCGACGCCCTGTGGCGGGTGGTGCTGGAAGTCTGCGGCGCCACCCTGGCGGCGGGCCGGCAGGCGGTGGCGGCGGTCACCATGGCCAGCATGGCCGCCACCTTCGTCCCGGTGGATGCCGCCGGCCGACCGCTCCACGCCGCCATCGGCTGGGCCGACGCCCGATCCCTCCCGTTCACGGCAGAAGCGATGGCGGTGTTCCATACCGGCCGGTGGATTCCCGGCTGCGGCCAGTACCCGCTCCAGATGTACCTCCCGTTCCGGATGCGCTGGTTTGCCGCTGCCTATCCCCGGCAAGCGGCACGGGTCGCCGCCTGGCTTAACGTCAGCGATTTTCTCTACGCCAGAATGACGGGCGAGAGGGCCTACCGCACCGACTTTTCCATTGCCAGCCGTACCATGCTGTTTGATATCGGCTCGTCCACCTGGAACCGCCACGCCCTCCGCGCCTACGGCATCGACGGCGCGCTGCTGCCGGAACCGGTGGCCGCCGGGACGGTCCTCGGTGCTGTCGGCGGCGAACTGCGCGCCCTCGGCCTGGCCGAAGGCACCCCCGTCATCATGGGCGGCCACGACCACGTCTGCGCCCTGGCGGGGGCCGGCATCACCGACCCGGATACCCTTCTCAACACCACCGGCACCTCCGAGGCGGTGACCCGGGTCTTACCCGCCGCCGGCGACGCGGCCGCCGTGCCGCACGCCTGGCTGAATTGGGAAGCCACCTTGGAGCCGCTCGCCACCGCCGTCGTCGGCTACGTCGGGGCCTCCGGCCAGCTCTACCATTCCCTCCGCACCTTTGACGCTGCCGGCGATAATACTTCCCCGCCGCCGGCCGGAGTGCCGATTTTCGTGCCGCCGCAACGGGCCCAGTTGACGTCGGTGGAGGGATTCCTCCGGCACGTGTCGCCGGTGTTCGACGCCGCCACCATGGCCCAGGCGGTGCGGGACGGCCTGGCCTTCGAGTGTCGGCGGGTCGTGGAACGCCTGGACCGCCTGGCGCCCCGAGCCGGCAGGCGCCTGCGCTGCGTGGGCAGCCAGAGCCGCAACCGGGCGGAGCTCTGCCGGAAGAGCGCGGTGCTGGGCCGACCCATCGAGGTCGGGCAGAAAGCCAACGTCACCGCCCTCGGCGCCGCCATGGCGGCCGGAGTTGGCTGCGGCCTGTTTTCCTCCTTCGGGCAGGCGGTTGCTTCCCTGGGCGCCGATGGTATAATGCTGGTGGAACCGGAACCCGGGTTATCCCGGCGACTCGATGAAATCTACCGGACCAGATATCTGGCCTGTTTTGAGGATGGCATCAACTCGTTGTGACAGCCGCCGACCCGCCCGGAATTCGCCGTCCGATGGAACCGGCGGACGGGCAAGGGAAGACCGCTGCCGATGGACAAGATGACCGACATCCACGCCCGCATTCGCGACGCGCTGCCCCGCATGAGTAAAGCGGAAAGACGGATCGGCGAATACCTGCTGGCCAACGACATCAATATTCTCGAGTACTCGGCGGAAGAATTGTCCCGGGAGACGGAGACCAGCGCCGCCTCCATCGTCCGCTTTTGCCGTACCCTCGGTTTCAAGGGCTATCTGGAATTGAAATTTCAGGTGGAACGTAACCTGGTCACCTTCGTGGGCGAGGATCAACAGGTGGATCCCGGCGACGACATCGCCACCATCCAGCACAAGGTGCTTTCCTACTACGCGTCCCTCGTCAATGACCTGCACTACGCCCTGGATCCGCTGGAAATGAAAAAGGCGGTGGACATCATCGCAGGCGCTTCCCAGGTTCACCTCTACGCCGAGGGCGGATCGGCTTCCATGGCCTATTACGCCCTGAACATTTTCATCCACTCCGGCATCTACTGCCGGATCGAGGTGGATTCCTCCCTGCAGATGATGGCCGCCGCCTACCTTGGGCCGGGCGATGTGGTTCTGGGCATCACCCACAGCGGCCGGATGATCAACACCCTGGATGCGCTCCGCCTCGCCCGGGCCAACGGCGCCGCCATCGTCGCCGTCACCGGCAATCCCGACGCCCCGATCAAAAAACTGGCCGATGTCCTCCTCACCGCCAACATCAAGAAGCCCATGTACGTCTCGGACTTGCCGAGCGGACATCTCGAGGAGTTTTGCATCCTCAGCGTCCTCCAGACCGCGCTGCTGGTGCGTGATTACGACCACGCCAGCACCATGTCGAAAAAAGTCTTCAAGGCGGTGGAGAGTAAACGCGTCCTCCGCCGGCC
>JAJBSZ010000142.1 GCA_020861125.1 Planctomycetota bacterium
GATCCACACTTCGCGGTCACCAAGGGAAAACAGGATCATGATGCCGTTGTTGCGGCGGGCGTCGCCCACGCCCCAGTGATCGAAAAGCCCGGCGGCGTAGTGCCGCAGGCTGTCCCGGCTGTTCACGGCGGCGAGATCGGGGATGGTCACCACCGTGATCTCGATGCCGGTCTGCTCGTCCACCGCCGACAGCGCGTTGCGAATGCGGCTGGCATCGGACTCGGTGATGACATCGGCGAAATCATTGACGTATTTCTCGATCGGCTCGGGGTACTCGCCTGCCGCCCGGACCGTGCCGGACAACAGCAGCACCACCACGGCCAGCCAGCCGACACGGATCATGGGCATGGTCTTCTCCAGAAGTGCGGCGAATAATCGGATAGTGTATACCCGTCACCCGGCCGACGCCATAAAAATGGGCTCCCTGCCGGGGAGCCCATCCTTCGTTCACGCTGTGCCATCGAAGCTACTTGAGTCGGGTCGCCCCCACATCGGCGGGTGCATAGGGACGCAGCGCTTCCCAGGTCTGGCGACCGACGATGCCGTCCGCCTTGAGGTTGTGGTCACGCTGGAAGGCGGTGATGGCGGCTACGGTCTGGGGACCGACCTTGCCATCGACATTGCCCCGGTAATGGCCGGATTCCCGCAGGGCCGCCTGGATGGTGCGCACCGGCTGCGGCACCCGAATGCGGTTGGTATTGGCCGAAGCCGAGGTCCGGGCCGGCGCCGGCTGCGGGTTGAGCTGCTGGATGCGGCTCTGTTCGGCGATACGCTCGAGTTCCGCCCGCTTGTTGGTGTAGTTGTAATCCTCGTAGGATTCGGTGATCTGGATGGTATCGGGCTGCGACACCACGGGGTACGGTTCGGCCGGCACCGTCTGCACCACCACCGGCGGATTGGACCGCATGCCCGCCACCTCCATGTTCACGCCCTGGATGCGGTTGTCGAGATCCATCTGCATCTCGTCCATGCGCTCGGTCAGGCGGCGCTCGCGTTCGCACGCCGATCGCTGCGTTTCACAGCCGGAGAAAAGGGCCAGACATGCCGCGCCGCAAACCACGCCGGCCAGTAAACGCACTGCTTTCATATTACGCCTCCTAAAAGAGAAAAATCACCGTGCTTGGTCAGTCGGGAACTGGGGCCGCCGCCACCGATACCCCTTTGTTTCTCGTATCGACCCGCCGGAGCGGGGAATTCAGCCTATTATTCCGGGTTTTTTCCGCGGTAGACAGATTTTCGCCCCGACGCCCTCACCGACCGTACCACCGCCGCTCCACCACTGCCAACGGCGAGGGCCACCGCCACGGTTTGCTGCCGAAACCAGTATACCCTATGACCAGCCTCTGGCAACAGGCCGACGGCGTTTGCCGGTGGCGCGATCACGCAGTCCCCCGCTGTCACTTACTCCGAATCCTTCTTTCCTTTCAAAAAAAAACCTTTTTTTCCTTTTCCGTTAACAATACCGCCGCGGACAGTATATGTATAAGGGGGCAGACGGGAGACGGAAAGGAACATTCCATGGGTTACGACTTTACCACCCTGGTGGATCGGTCGCACACCGGATCTGTGAAATGGGATGCCATGCGGCAACGCGACCCGCAGGTGCCGCCCGGCATCGTGCCGTTGTCTGTCGGGGATATGGAATTTAAAAGCCCGCCCGAACTGGTGACCGGCCTCACCGAGTATCTCGATCGCAGCGTTTTGGGATATACCGCGCCCACCGAGGGCTACCGCCAGGCGGTTTGCGACTGGTTTCGGCGCCGGCATGATTGGGAGATCCGGGAGGAATGGCTGGTCACCATCGACGGGGTGGTGCCGGCCCTGTACACGGCGGTGACCGCCTTCACCGCACCGGGTGACGGCGTTATTTTCTTTCCGCCCATCTATCCGCCCATTTTCGAAGCGATCCACGATACCGGTCGCACACCGGTGCCGGTGCCGCTGCGGCTGGATGATGACGGGTACCGGATGGACGTTGCCGCCCTGGCGGCCGCTGCCGGTGCCGCAAAAATGGTGCTGCTATGCAGCCCCCACAATCCGGTGGGCCGGGTGTGGCGGCGGGAGGAGCTGGAGCGCCTGGGCGCCGTCTGCCGCCAGCACGACCTCCTGGTGGTATCGGATGAAATCCACATGGATTTCACCACTCCCGGCCATCGCCATACGGTGTATTCCGCCGTCGACCCGGCTTTCGCCGACACCGCCATCATCTGCACCGCGCCGTCCAAAACCTTCAATCTGGCGGGTTTGCAAACCTCGAACATCGTCATCAGCGACCACCGGCTGCGCAAACGGTTCCGGCAGGAACTGGCCCGGAGCGGCCGGCACGGGCCCAACCAGTTGGGGCTGGAGGCCTGCCGTCTGGCCTATTCCCGCTGCGAACCGTGGCTGGAGGAACTGCTGGCGGTGCTTGAGACCAACACCGAGACGGTGGACCGGTTTCTCCAGGAACACTTCCCGACGGTTCGCCGGCACGACCGGGAAGGTACCTATTTCCTGTGGTTGGATTTTCGGCCATGGGGTCTCGGCGACCGGGAATTGGAACGCTTCATGGTGGAACGCGCCCGGCTGTTCCTGAACGAAGGCTACACCTTTGGCGCCGGCGGCAGCGGTTTCGAGCGCATCAACCTGGCCTGTCCGACCTGGGTCCTGACGGAAGCGATGAACCGCTTACACCACGCGGCCGACGGGTCGTGCACCGGCCTCCCGTCTTCTCCTCCGAGCCACCCCGAAACCCATGGGTGATCGGTTTCGCCGGCTGGTCCGCACCCTGACGCCGCCCCGTGCCCGTTTCGTGCTCACCGCCGACGCCCTGCGGCTGTTGCAGGTGACCCGCTACTGGCCACCCTGGCGCCGTACCGTCGACGAGACGGTTTTCTTCTGGCGGGACATCGCCACGGTGACGGCCCATAAGCTGGATCGCCTCACCACCGACGCCATCGGCCTGGTTTTCCAGCACCGCGACGGCGGGAGCATCGTCATGACGGAAGACGATACGGATTGCATCCAGGCGGAAGGCATGGAAAGCGGAGATTTCCAGACGGTGGCGGCGGTTTTCCTGCCGCGGGTACTGCCGGGCATCCGATCCGGCGCGGAGTGGTATCCGGTTTTGGCGGCCGGTCCGGCGTTTCAGGATGCTCCTATCGTCGTGTATACCCGCCACCAGGATCCGGAGTAAAGGTTCAGGCCCCATCATCGCCGTTATTGGCTCCCCGATAATGAATCTCAAGCCGGCAATTTGGAACCTGCCAGACGACGAAATGACGGCCGCCAACAACCGGCAAAGAAAAACGTATCGGTGGACTTTCCTATCCGGGACGCCCGTGCGTGCCCCAGCGGTTACCCGGAAATAGGCACGCCCGCCACCGCCATTTCGCTCACATTAATGAAATCGTGGCCACGACGAATCGCGGCCACGAGGAAAGGTAGGCGGGGTGTGGGCCTGTATGAACCTTACGACGCCGGCGCCGCGTCTTCCAGGAATCCTTCCAGCCGCCGCGCCCGCACCGGGTGCTGCAGCTTGCGGAGGGCCTTGGCTTCGATCTGGCGCACCCGCTCGCGGGTGACGTTGAACTTGCGGCCGACCTCCTCCAGCGTGTAGGTGTAGTCGTCGCCGATGCCGTAGCGGAGCTTGATGATCTCCCGCTCGCGGTAGGTGAGGCTCTGCAGGACATTGCCGATCTTGTCCTTGAGCATTTCGTAGGACGCCATGTTGACCGGGCTCTCCGCCGATTTGTCCTCGATGAAATCGCCGAAGTGGCTGTCGTCGGAATCGCCGGCGCCGATGGGGCGGTCCAGGGATATGGGATGCTTGCTGATCCGCAGCACCCGCCGCGCCTCGGCCACCGGAATGTCGGCGTGGGCAGCGATCTCCTCCACCGTCGGCTCCCGGCCGATCTCCTGGACCAACTGCTTGGTGATCCGCCGCAGCTTGGACATGGTTTCGATCATGTGCACCGGAATCCGGATGGTCCGGGCCTGATCGGCGATGGCCCGGGTGATGGCCTGGCGGATCCACCAGGTGGCGTAGGTGGAGAACTTGTAGCCGCGCCGGTATTCGTATTTTTCCACCGCCTTCATCAGGCCGGTATTGCCTTCCT
>JAJBSZ010000156.1 GCA_020861125.1 Planctomycetota bacterium
GTCGTAGGCCACCGCCGCCGCCACCGGATCCGCCGCGTCCCGCAGCTCCACAAACCGCACCCCCTTGACCACCCTGCCGTTCATGATGTCGAGACAGGGCATAATCCGTACTGGCTTCATAGCGTTCCTTCCGCAAGCGGGCCGGCGGCAGTCACCGGCCCGGGATACATTCAAAAACAGTTCGAGAGCACCTTCGTTACCCGATTGGGTCAGGCCCCGGCGGCGCGGCACTCTCGGCCCGCCAGCAGCGCGCCGCGCAGCAGTTTTCCGACCCGCTGGGTCTCCACGAGAAATGCGTCGTGCCCGTATTGGCTGGGAATATCGGCGTACGTGACGGGTTTACCGGCGCGGCAAATGGCATGCACCAGTTCCTTGCATCCGTCCGGCGTATAGAGCCAGTCGGAGGAGAAGCTGGCCACCAGCATCTGGCAACGCACCCGCTCGCAGGCGGCCACCAGATCGCCGCCGCCCCAGCGGGCGGCCGCGTCGTAATAATCCATGGCCCGGATGATATAAAGATAGGAATTGGCGTCAAACCGTTCCACAAACACCTTGCCCTGATAGTTCAGGTAGCTTTCCACCTCGAACTCGATATCGAAGCCGAAATCATACCGGTCCTTGTTCTGCAGGCGGCGACCGAATTTGCTGTCCAGACCTTCTTCCGACAGGTAGGTGATGTGGGCGAGCATTCTGGCGGCGGCCAGGCCGTGGCCGGGCTGCGGGCCGTCATAGTAGTTGCCGCCGTTGAAATGCGGATCGTTCATGATGGAATACCGGGCGACGGCATTGAACGCCACCCCCTGGGTGGAGAGCTTGGAGCTGGCGGCAAGAATGATCGCCTTCCCCACCCGATCCGGATAGGCCAGGGCCCACTCCAACGCCTGCTGGCCGCCAAGGGATCCGCCGATGACGGCGTAGAGGTTTTCGATGCCCAAGTGATCCAGCAACAGCGCCTGCAGCCGGACCCAGTCGCCCACCGTCACCACCGGAAAGGTCAGCCCATACGGCGCGCCCGTCGCCGGATCGCAGTCGGCGGGGCCGGTGGTTCCGTAGCAGGAACCGAGGACATTGGAGCAGATGACGAAAAACCGATCGGTGTCGATGGGCTTGCCGGGGCCGATCATGGAATCCCACCAGCCCGGTTTCTTCGCCCGATAGCCGCGCGGCGGCGTATAGCCGTCTTTCCTCGGCTTGAACCGGCCGGAGGAGGTGGTCTCGCCAGCCGATTCGTCCCAGCCGGCCGCATGGGCGTCACCGGATAAGGCGTGGGTGATGAGGATGGCGTTGTCCCGGGCGGGCGAGAGGGCGCCGTACGTTTCGTACTCCACCACCACCTCCGGCAGGGTCGCGCCGATCTCCAGCCCAAACGGCCGCTCCGGCGAGGCGAGGCGGACGCGCTGGGGGATGACCCACCCCACCGATTGCGGACTGTCAGGGCTGTCCACCAGTCGGGTTTTTCCGTTAGCCATGCCATTGCTCCAAAAAAAATCCCGCGCCGGCTAGCGCGCGCGGGCTGTGTGACGAACCGGAAAATAACACGCCGCCCGCCCGCCTGAAACCGGGCGGATCAGAAATACCGTGCCGCCGCCCCCCGCAGACAATTTTTCACGTCCCGGGCCGACGACAGGCTGATGACATTGTCCGCCAATTTGCGCGCCGACTCCAGGGACGAGGTGCGGATAATCTTCTTCACCTCCGGAATCTGCGGCGGACTGACGGAAAAGCTCCGCAGCCCCAGACCCAACAGGAAGAGGACAAACAGCGGATCCCCCGCCATCTCGCCACACATGGAGATGGGCACGTTGTTGGCCTGGGCCGTTTCTATAATGTACCTGATGGTCCGGAGCACCGACGGATGTTCCGGCCGAAACAACTGCGCCACCTGCTCGTTGGTCCGGTCCACCGCCAGCATGTACTGGATGAGATCGTTGGTGCCGATGGAAAAGAAATCGCAGATGTCACAAAAGAGATCCAGCGTCAGCGCCACCGACGGCACCTCCACCATGATGCCGATCTTCATGTCGGGGTCAAAGGCGATGCCCTCGTCCGAGAGCCGCTCCTGGACGCTCCGGACCAGCCGGATAACCCGCTGTACTTCATCGCGGGAGCTGATCATGGGGATCAGCATCTTCACTTCACCAAAGGCGGAGGCCCGGCATATGGCCCGAATCTGGTTGCGGAAAAGGTCGGGATTGGCAAAGCAGTAGCGGACGGCGCGGCAGCCGAGGCCCGGATTTTTCTCCACCGCGAAGGATTCGCCATCCTGGAGGTGAAACGCCTTGTCGTAGCCGAGGTCGAGGGTCCGGATGGTCACCGGCCGGCCGCCCACCGCCTTGACAACCCGGGAGTAGGCGGCGAAATGCTCCTCTTCGTCGGGTTCGCCCTTGTTGTCGATATAGATAAACTCCGTCCGGTAGAGGCCGATGCCGTCGGCGGAATTCCGGAGGATGGAGTCGGTCTCCTGCGGGAACTCGATGTTGCCCTGGACGTGGACCCGGCAGCCGTCGAGGGTGACGGCCGGCCGGCCGGCCTCCGACAGGAGCTCCGCCCCGAAGCGCCGGTAGTCGGCCCGCACCTTCTCGTAGGCGGCGCGGGTGCTGTCTTGCGGCTGGATAATGAGGAGGCCGCGGCTGCCGTCGAGGATGACCTCGGTGCCGCTCTGGATGGTATCGGAGATATTGCCCAGGCCCACCACCGCCGGAATCTCCCGGGCCCGGGCGACGATGGCGGTGTGGCCGGTGGTGCCGCCGATGTCGGTGGCGAAGCCGAGGATGCGGTCCCGGTCCATATCGGCGGTCTGGGACGGCGTGAGATCGCGGGCGATGATGATCACTTCGCGGCCCAGAGCGTGGAGCTCCTCGTACTGGCGGCCGAGGATGGCCCGCAGCAGGCGGCGCTCGATGTCCTGCATATCGTTGATGCGCGGGTTGAGGAAGGGCTTCCCCTTGAGGCCGCGCACATACTCGCCGATGGTGCACTGCACCGCATATTCCGCCGTCATGCGGTTCCGCTTGATCCGGTGCAGCACCTCCGAATTGAGGGACGGGTCGGAGAGGATCATGATGTGGGCGTCGAAGATCGGCCCGACATCCTGACGGGCGTCGGCCTGGACGCTGCTTTTGAGCTTTTGAATTTCCGCCTGAGCCTTGGCGACAGCCTGTTCGAAGCGTTCCACCTCCGCCGGTATGAGTTCCTCTTCCGACAGATAGGACGGCGGCAATTTCGACTCGACGGATCCGAGGACATAGGCGGGCCCGATGGCGACGCCCTGCGATACCGGAATGCCTCGTATAATTGTTTCCATAGCGTACTTTCGAAGCTATTTCCTGAAGGGGAAACAAACCGTCGGGCACAACCGGTCCCGCGGTGGCGTCGGCCATCGTCACGAGTCGAGCATAAGGAGTACGGTCGTTCGTACAACCGTAACATTGTAATATTTACCCTTTTAAAGTCTAGTGCAAATTTCCGCAGCCGGGGCATTAATCGCACGGTCCACCAGCCGCGGCCACCCTGCGACCGGACCGAGCCCGGCACGGCGGACGGGGTCCTGGGGGTGGGTGCATCTTGAGGAAAGGAGACGGGCGTTGCATGCGGGGTGCGGTGGCGTACGGGTTGGGTTACGGGTTTAAGGAATGCGGTTTTCTGGATTGCGGGATTAGGGGATTGGGTTTATGGGTCGCGTTTAGGAGTCATGGGTTTAGTGCTTATGGATAGTTGTATCGAATTAAGTTGTTCAGTATACTGGGTTGGGGTACGTGTTCGGGTGTTGGGGGCGATTTAGGTCGGAGGGTGCAGGTGTTGGGAGCGGGGTGTGGGCGGTGCCGGATTTTTTCCATTGTTCGCTGGTTTTTTCCGAAAAAGGGCTTGACAGGCGCTGGCGGATCCGTATCATCCATATCGTCCTGAATGTGCAGGCCACATTCGGGTGATAGCATTGCCCAAACATGATCGCGGGGTGGAGCAGTCTGGTAGCTCGTCGGGCTCATAACCCGGAGGCCGCAGGTTCAAATCCTGCCCCCGCTACCAATATTATCAAGGGGTTACGAGAA
>JAJBSZ010000360.1 GCA_020861125.1 Planctomycetota bacterium
CGACAGGTCGGGTCTCCTGGCGGCGGCGGAGGCGGCCGGCGTCGAGGTGGTGGAATTCACGCCCCGGGAGGTGGTGGATCACCGCCGCTTTTTCGTCAAGCTGGAGGTCGCCGCCGAGCTCCTGGACGCCGACGTCATCATCAACCTGCCCAAGATGAAAACCCACGGCCAAATGCTCATGAGCCTGGCGGTCAAGAACATGTTTGGCGCTGTGCCGGGACCCCGGAAGCTGCAGTGGCACTACCGCGCCGGCCGGGACCGCCTGCTGTTCGCCCGCGCCCTGAACGACATCGCCCTGACGGTGCGGCCGGCGCTGTCGCTCCTGGACGCGGTGGTGGGGATGGACGGTCTCGGTCCCACCGCCGGCCGGGCGCGGCCGGTGGGGTTTCTCGCGGCGTCGGCGGACCCTTGGGCGCTGGACGCGGCGGTGATGGATGTGCTGGGCCTGGCCCGAAGCCGGCTGTTCACCCTGGCGTCGGCGCTGGAACAGGGCCCGCACGAGTGGCGGGACCTGACCACCGTCGGCGCCGAGCCGGCGGAATTGACCCCCACGGACTGGCGCCTGCCCGACCTCCGATCGCTCCAGATGCACGGCGGCTTTGTGGAACGGCGGCTGCCAGGGCTGGCCGCCTGGCTCCGCAACCGCATCTCGCCCCGGCCGAGGCCGAAGCCGGGGTGCATCGTCTGCGGTTATTGCGTCGAAATCTGCCCGGCCAAGGCCATGCGCATGGCGGCGGGCCGGGTGGTCATCGACGACGCCCGCTGCATCCGCTGCTACTGCTGCCACGAACTCTGCCAGCACGAAGGCATGGACATCGCTTCGACGGGCCTGCTGGCGCGGCTGCTGGGGTTGGGAAAATGAGAACCGCCCGCGCTGCGCCTGGGCGGAGCTGTGAGGTGAACCGGTGAAAGGGGCAGGCATGACCCAAGCGGCGAAACCGTTGGTCGCGGTGATCGATGGCCAGGGCGGCGGCGTCGGCAAGGCGCTGGTGGAGCGGCTGCGGGCGACTCACGGCGGGCGGTTGCGGCTGCTGGCGCTGGGCGCGAATTCCCTGGCCACGGCGCAGATGCTCAAAGCCGGCGCGGACGAGGGCGCCACCGGCGAGAATGCGGTGGTGATGAACGCCCCCCGGGCCGATATGATCATGGGCGCGGTGGGCATCATCGCCGCCGACGCCATGCTGGGCGAAATCACCGCCGCCATGGCCGCCGCCGTCGCCCGCAGCCCGGCGGTGAAAATCCTCCTCCCCCTCAACCGCTGCAGCCTGCGGGTCGCGGGTTTGGCGGACATGTCGTTTTCCGCCTATATCGACCGGGCGGTGGCCGACCTGACGGAGCTCCTGCCGGGATTGGCGGCGGCGCCTGAGGCATAAGGAAATTGTTATGTTTATCAACCGGATCGAACTCACCAACTGGAAAAATTTCGCCCGCGTCAGGGTAGACTGCGGTATGCGGGTTTTTGTCATCGGACCGAACGCGGCCGGTAAATCCAATTTTCTCGATGCTCTCCGCTTTCTCAAGGATGTGGCAGACCATGGGCTGGGTAAAGCGGTCAATGACCGCCGCGGCGGCATGAAATCCGTCCGCTACGTCAACGCCCGTCGGCAGCCGGAGGTGACGGTGGCGGTGGAAATCGACCACCACTGGCGGTACGAACTTTCCTTCGGCGGCCAGAAAAACGATGGCCCCTTCGTCACTCGGGAAGTGGTGGAAAAAACGGAGGACGGCGAAACCAGCATCATCCTTGACCGGCCGGACGCGGACGATCGGGAGGATCCCCCTCGGCTCAGGCAGACGGCATTGGAACAAACCAATGCCAACAAGCATTTCCGCGAGGTCGCGGAATTTTTTTCCACCATGCAGTACCGGCATATTCTGCCGCAACTGGTGCGCGAACCCGCGGCGTTTTCGCCCAATCCGGTTACCAACGATCCCTACGGCAGGGATCTGGTGTATACCATCTGGAAAACGCCGGAAAAGACGCGAAAGGCCCGACTGAAGCGGATCAATGAGGCTCTCAAGGTGGCGGTGCCGAATATGCAGGGGTTGAGCGTGGTCCAGAACAAGAATGGCATCCCGCATTTTCAGGTGAAATACAAGCACTGGCGGAAAAACAATGTTTTTGAGTCCGAGGCCGCTTTTTCCGACGGCACCCTGCGGTTGCTTGCGCTTCTCTGGTCGCTTCTGGATTCCAGCGGGCCGCTGCTTCTGGAGGAACCGGAGTTGTCGTTGAACGAGGAAATCGTATCCCGTCTGCCTGGACTTTTTACCAGCGTCGACAAGGGCAAGAAAAAGGCAGGGCGGCAAATATTCGTCACCACCCACGCCCATGCCCTGTTGCGGGATCCCGGCATCGGACCGGATGAAATCCTTATTCTTGTCCCCGATGATGCCGGTGTGGCAATCCGTTCGCCTCATGTTCAGGAGAAGAAGGCAATGGTGGAAGGCCAGCTCACGGCCGCCGACGTGCTGTTGCCGGCCACCAATCCCGTCGATGCGAACCAACTGGGATTGTTCTGACCATGATCGTCCACCTTCTCCTGGAGGGCTTCCTGGAGGAACCGCTGGCGCGATCCCTCCTTCGCCACACCGGTCACGATGTCGGGTCGGTGTTTGGAAAAAGGGGGTGCGCCTACATCAAGAAAAAGGTCAAGGGCTTTCGCCACTACGTGTCCGCTGGCACCGGTCTTCTGGCGCTCACCGATCTCATGGATTCCCGCTGCCCTTGTCCCCGGCAGGCCCATACGGAGTACCTGGCCTGCGACCAGGAAAACCTTCCCGCCGGCTTTATCCTCTGGTTCATGGTAAACGAACTGGAAAGCTGGCTGATGGCGGACCGAGACGGGCTGGCCCACTTTCTCCGGGTCTCTGCCGCGATCATCCCCGACCACCCCGATAGCCTGCGAGATCCCAAACGCAGGTTGGTCGCCATCGCCCAAACATCCACCAGCTCGAAAATCCGGAAGGCGATGGTTCCCGGCCGTACCCACGGCGGTGTGGTCGGGCCGGACTACACGGCCACCATGGAGCGGTTCATCGCCGAACGGTGGTCGCCGGACGCGGCGGGCGAGAACTCCCCCAGCCTCCGCGGCTGTCTTCGCCGGCTGCGGGCGCTGCATTCCCTCCCGTCGGGATAAAAGCTTGTCACCCGTCGCGGCCACCCTGCTAGTATCTTTCTGAACCGATCCCGTCCCGCCCGACGCACCGCTGCCCGCAACGCTACCGCACCACCCGACGCACCTTGCCCGACCGGGTCACGCCAGCGCCTTCTTGAAGGCGGTGAGCATTTCCTCGGCGTTGGCGTAGCGGTGTTCCGGCGCCGGGGCCAGGGCGCGGCCGATGACGGCCGCGACCGGTGCCGGCAGGTCCGGGCGCAGGTCCTGAATGGGCCGGATGGTGGCGTTGATGACCGCTTGGTTGGTGTCTTCATCCTTGAGATCGTGGATCAAGGTGCCGGTGAGCATGTGGTAGAAGGTGGCGGCGGAGCTGAACACGTCCGACTGGGGGATGGCGCGGGTGAGATCGGTGAGCTGTTCCGGCGGCATGTACGCCGGGGTCCCGCCCTCGCAGATGATGGGCAGGAAGTCCTCGTTCTCGTGGCTGGAGAAACGGCAGGACAGGCCCATATCGGACAACTTGATGGCCAGGCTGCCGCCCCGGCGGACGTCCAGCAGGATGTTTTTCGGCTTGATGTCCCGGTGCACCAGGGACAGGCCGTGCATATAGGACACCGCTTCCAGAAGCTGGATAAACAGCGGCACCGCCTGCGGCAGGTCCAGCCGTCCCTTCGGCGCCTGGAGAATCAGCTCCTCGAGGTTGCCGCCTTCCACGTACTCGATGGCGAGAAAGGGCGAGCCCAGGCTGATGCCGTCGCCCAGGTAGCGGATGATATTCGGGTGCTGCAGGGTACGGGTTATCTGGATTTCGCGCCGGAACATCTCCAGGGACCGCTGTTTTTTACTCTTGCTGCGGTTGAAATTCATCATTTTGATGGCGGCGCTGGCGCCGCTGTCGTCCTTGATCGCCCGGTAGACGATGCCCTTGCCGC
>JAJBSZ010000174.1 GCA_020861125.1 Planctomycetota bacterium
GCGGCACGGTGGCCATCACCAGTGAAGACAATATCCCGGGTTCGCTCGCCAACTTTTCCTTCTATGCTCCTGCCGCCAGCAATACCGCCGTCGCCGCCGCCATTGCCGCGGGGGAACGAACCGATTTGCAGGGGGCGATCGACGCTTCCCTCGCCGCCGGCACCTTTGCCCTGCTCCAGGTGGCGGCGGGGTCGGACGTCGTCTTCAGCGGCGCGGGCGGCGAGGAACGGCTGAACGTTACGGGCAACCGGGGCGGCGGCATCGCGCTTCTGGCCGGCTCCAGCCTGACCTTCGCCAACGATCCGGCTTCCACCAACGGCGGCGCCATCTATCTCGGAACCACCTCCTTTCTCAGCCTCACCGCCGAAGCCGGCGCCCGGTACCTGTTCGACGGCAACACCGTCGGGAGCAACAACTACGGCGGCGCCATCTACCTCTCCCGCGGCGCGTCCCTGTATGTCGAAAACGCCACGTTTACCAACAACGCCGCCGGCTGGCACGGCGGCGCCATCTACAACTACGGCGGCAGCCTGACGGTGACGGACAGCGTGTTCCAAGGAAATATCGCCGGCGCGCCCGGCGGCCAAAGCGCCCGCGGCGGCGCCATCTATAACCAGGAGAGCACGGTCACCCTCACGGACGTCTCCTTTCTCCAGAACCACGCCTCCCGCGACAGCGGCGCCATTTTCAACTGGAACGGCACCATCGACCTCGCCGCCACCGGCACGAATACCGTCACCTTTTCGGGCAATACCGATCCCGCCGGCGCCAATTCCATCTTTTTCTATGCCGCGAGCGGCGGGGTCGCCCGCCTGAACATCGATACCGAGGCGGGAGCGGCGGTGGACATGCTCGACCCCATGCGGGATGAGACCAACCAGTTTTCCAGTTCCTACGGCAGCATCGAAATCACCAAGACCGGCGACGGGGTCTGGCGGCTGGGCGGGGCCAACGTGTTCACCAGCGATTCCGGGAATATCGGCTACACCACCTTCACGGTGAGCGAAGGCACCCTCTCCCTCTACGGCGCCGCCGAGTCCGCCAACGCCACCCTCCGCAACGACAACGCCATGGTGGAGACGGCCAGCATCCGCTTGGACGGCACCCGTTCCCGCTTCGAAATGGCGGCGGACACCACCCTCCTCGTCGGCGGCGAAAACAGCATCACCACCGACGGCGCCATTCTCCTGAACGACGGCGTGCTGGTTCAGGCCGCCGCCAGCACCACCGGCGTCAGCCTCACGCTGTCCCGGACCACGCTGTCGGGGGAAGTCACCTTCGACGCCGGGAGCGGCCAATGCCTGCTGCTGAACGGGGTGTTTACCGGTGACGACGGCACCTTCATCAAGACGGGCGCCGGCGAGGTGACCCTCGGAGCCACCGCCAGCGCCATCGCCAGCCTGGAGGTGCGGGAAGGGGTCCTCGGGCTGATCGCCGGTTCGGAACCCAACGTCACCGCCGATTCCGTCACCTTCGCCGCCGGCACGTCCCTGAATATTTCCGGCTTCACCGGATCCGCCCTGGGTGAGACGGTGACCCTGATCCAGTCCGCCACCACCATTACGAACATTCCCACCACCTATACCGTCGGCGGCGAAACCTCGGCCAACTACATCAGCGTCCTGGTGGGGGCCGGGGACGGCGGCCGGTCGGTCGTCGCCACCCTCGGCCTCACCTGGTACGGCGGCACCAACAACGGCGACGGCCTGTTCACCCTGAGCGGAGCCGACAGTTCCTTCGACGTGGGCACGGTGCTGGCCGACCGGGACGGCATCTTTGCCAGCGGCTGGGACGGCAAGTCCCTTACCAAGAACGGCGCCGGCACCCTCATCCTCTCGGCCGACAACACCTACACCGGCCTCACCACCATTGAGGACGGCACCCTGACCCTCACCACCCTCGGCGGCAGCGGCGTCAACGCCGCCGACATGACCGTGGTGATCGACGCTGCCGGCACCCTGAATTTCGACATCCTGCCGATGGCCTCCGGCGAGTACCACAAGACCATCGTCGGCGCCGGTGGCATCGGCAAAAACGGTACCGGCCAGGTGATCCTCACCGCCGACAACAGCGGCTTCACCGGCACGGTGGAGGTCAACGACGGCGTCCTCGCCGCCACCTCGGACGCGTCGGTGGGGAGTGCCGTCGTCACCATCCACAACCCGGGCGTGTTCGCCCTGCGCTACAACGGCGAGTTTTCCAACGCCGTCGCCGGAGGCGGCACCCTGGCGAGTTACGGCGACATTACCCTGACCGGCGATTCGAGCGGCCATTTCGGCCTCACCCAGGCCGCCGCCGGCACCCTGACCGTGGCCACGGACTACGTCTCCGCTGCCACCTTCCAGGTCATGAACGGCGCCCTCCTCACCGGCGACGGCACGGTGGGCGGCCTGGACGTGATGGACGGCGGCACGGTGAACCCCGGATACCTACTGGGCACCCTCACCGTCGCCGGCGACGCCCTGTTCGAGACCGGCAGCACCTATACCGTCCAGATCGACGCCACCTCCAACGACAGCGATCAGATCGCCGTCGCCGGCACCACCACCATCGGCAGCGGAGCCTTGATGGACGTCCAGGTGGTGAATGTCGCCCGCATGAACCCGGGCGACACGGCGGACTACCTGGTGATCGCCGGGTCCTCGTTCACCGACGACACCCTTTTCGACGCGGCCGAGGGCCATCTCGGTTATAACCTGACCCAGGTGCTCGAAGCGGACGGCCTGCACCTGCGGGTGGTGGCGACCACTCCCGACTTCGGCGGCTTCGCCAGCGTCTACGGCAGTCCCAACGCCCGCCGTGCCGCCGAGGCACTGGACGACCTGTACCGGGCGGGTGCGGTCACCGGCATGGAGCACCTCTTCGACGCTCTGGCCAACCTCAGCGCCGACCCGATGGTGGTGGCCCGCGCCTTCGACCAGCTCCACGGCGAGGTCTATGCCGCCGGCCAGGACGCCAGCCTCCGGCTGCGGCGCTCCTTCGACGACGCCAGCCGCATCGCGCGGCGGAAAGATTCCGGCGCCTCCTCCGCCGCGCCCGCCGCCTACGGATCGCTGGTGGGCGGCGGCGACGGGCCCGGGCTGTGGGCCGCCTTTACCGGCACCTGGCTCAACCGGAGTGGCGTCGGCCGCTACAGCGGGTCACGACTGGAAGGCGGGGGCGTGGCGGTGGGTCTGGACCTGACGACCTGCGGCCGCTGGTTCTTCGGGGCCGGTTTCGGCTACAACAAGGCCCGGCAGACCTTCGACGACCTGCCAAACCGGGCGGATATCGAAGCGGGCCACAGCCTCCTGTACGGCGGCTACGCCGGCGACGCCTGGCAGGCCAACGCCTACGCCGGCTACAGCAAAAACTGGCACCGCACCCGACGCCACATCGCCATCGGCAGCGGCGCCGCCGGCTTCGCCGCCACCGCCCGCGCCCGCTACAACGACGACCTGTTCTCGGCCGGCTTGGAAGCGGATCGCCATTTCTGTTGGGACGCCTATACCCTCACCCCGTCCGTGGGACTCCACTACCGCCTGTTGCAGAGCCCGCGGATCGCGGAGCGTGGCGGCGGTGAAGCCGCCCTGCGGGTTTCCGGCCGTTCCCACACCTCCGTCCGCCTGCCGGTGGGCGTGCGGCTGGGCCGGGATTTCGGCGTCGGCTGCTTCACATGGCGGCCGGAGGTCCGCGCCTACTACACGGCCGAGCTGGCTGACGATTCGTCCCGGGTCCAGACCCGGTTCGCCAGTGCGCCGGACATACCGTTTATCGCCAAGACCGGATCCTGGGGACGGCACACCGGCACCTTCGGCGCCGGGCTGGAAGGACGGATTCGGGAAAAGATGACGCTGCGGCTGGACTACGAGTACGAAGTCGCCCGGCGGGCGCAGGCACACGAGCTGGCGCTGACCTTCGCGCTCACCTGGTGAGGCGTCCGTGGCGGACGCCGGGAACTCGGGGGCAGCCTCCGGTCATGCCACGGGGGCGGGATTTTCCGGCAGGGGACCCATGAGTTTATCCAGGAGGCCGGACAGTCGGTCTCGCATCTCGCTGAGGTGGAC
>JAJBSZ010000492.1 GCA_020861125.1 Planctomycetota bacterium
CCGGCCCATCCCGGCCTGGACGACGTCGATCCGGGCGTGCAGGTCGTCGAGATCGTTGGCGTTCATGGCGCCGAGGATGTCGGCGAGGGTGGAGAAGACGTCGCTTTCCCGATCCTGGCCGGAGGCACCGAGGCCGCCCATGGTGATGGTGAAGTTGTCGGACTGGCCGTCTGACAGCTGGTTGTCGGCGATGACCATGCTGCCGACCGGAATGCGGTTGCCGTCGGCGTCCAGCAGGTAGTCGCCGTTCTTGTCCGTCTCGTACAGGATAACCTCGCCGGTGGCGGCATTGAGTTCTCCCTTGGCGGACATGTGGCTGCGGGAGGCGTCGCGGTACACCGCCACGGTGGTGGTGGCCGGCGGGCCGTCCTCATAGCTGATGGTGGCGTGGGCGGTGCCGGAGTAGTCGCAGTGAACGCCCGGGGTAAAGCCGGCGATGTCGATTTCCTGAATGGTGGTGTGGACGGAGCTGGTGGTGCGCAAACCGCCGGGGGAGATGGTTATCTTGGCATTGTTGTATGGGGAATAATCCTCTTCCAGTCCGCTGGCGTCCACCTGATCCCGCCCGCCGTAGTAATCGAAATTGACGGTGCCGGTGATGCCGGAGCCGTTCCGTTCCTCCAGCACCAGCGGGTAGGCTGTGCCCACGGTTGTCGGAATATACGGGTTGAGCGGATCGGTGCCGTCCCAGTCGCCGGCGGCGATGAAGCCCTCGGCCACCAGGGTGGAGTTGTCCCGATCCTCATAGGCCTGGTTCAACGCTTCCGAATCCGAATAAACCCGAACGTAGTAGCCGGCGTCGATGAGGAGGATCTCGCCGTCGTCCGACACCAGGGCGACTTTACCGTCGGTGCGGTTGGGATCGGGCGGGTAGTAGATGACCTCGGTGTGGAGATCACCGTTCGCGTCGGTGTTGACGCCCTTGACCAGCCCGTTCAGGTCCAGAGCTGACAACTGCTGGTAGGTATCGCCCAATTGTTCGTAGCAGTCGGTATCTTCCGACACCGTGAGGTAGGCGCCGGCCAGTTGCGAGCGGAACTCGATGGCCGTGCCGTCATCGGAAATGCCGGCGGTGACGTAGATGCCCAATTCCTCGACCGCCCGCATGAAATCCTCCACCGTGGCGAAGGTGGCCTGGACGTTGAAGCCCATGGCCTGGCCGGCGTGGGCGGCGTCGGAACTCATCATGCCCTCGGCCGGGAAGCCGGCGCCGTTGTGGGTGTAGGACCCGGCCGGAACGATGGTGCCGGCCACGAGATCCTCCTGGAATTCCAGGACCGAACCGGCCGGCAGGGTGGTGCCTTCCAGGATCGTGGTGTTGGCGGGAATAGTCGTGCCCTTGCGGATCAGGGTATCTTCGGCCAGCGGCGTGCCGGCCGGCAGGACGAACCCGTTCGGCAGGGTGACATCCTGGGAAAAGGTCTGGCCGGCCTTGAAGACGGTATCCTCCTGCAGCACCAGATCGATGTTCAGGGTCTGGTCGGCCTTGAGGGTCATGGCGCCGCCGATAGTAAAGGTGGTGTTGGCGGCGAGGGGTGAGGTGATGCCGTAGGCAATGCCCGTCGGGTTGTTGGCGTCGGTGCCGAGGACGCCGTCATCGAATTCGTATTCCGCCGGCAGTTCGAAATATACCGAACCGCCGATATCCTCGAAACCTTCGACCCCGGTGATGGCGATGCGGCCGGACACCGCCGTCTCGCGCGGTGGCGAACCGATGTCCATCTCGCCGGTGGCGATCAGCACCGCCGGTTCGTTGTCGTAGGCGGGACGGTACAGTTCAAGGATAACCTTGTCGCCGTCGATGCGGATATTCACGGAGATGTTGCCGTCGAGGTCGGTGGACGCCGGCTGGTAGCCGCTGGCGGGCGGTTTGGTGAGACCGGTGATGTTCCAGCCGGACAGCAGGTTCAGGTAGTCCTTGCTGACCCCGTTCTCCGTCTCCTCGACGAAGGCGGGAACATAGACCGATCCCTGGAGATTGTCGGCCCATTCCACCACCAGGTCGACGCTGGCCTCGTCCACGGTGGTGGGCAGAAGAATACTGACGCTGCCGCTGACGCCGGAACTGTTGGCCTCGGTGAGGACCACGGTGCCGCCCTCGGCATTGGTGGTGGTGCCGGTGGCGACCAGATCGCTCGCCTTGGCCTGATCCAGCGGCACGGCGTAAACTTCGACGTAGATGTCGTCATCCGGCGGATCGCGCCGGGTAACCCGGACGTAGAGATCGCCGTTGCTGCCGGTGTTGTATCCCTGGGTCAGGTTGTTGAGGTTCCAGTTGCTGAAGACGTTGCCGACGTCGTCGCTGGTCTCGCGGATGCTGACCGTTCCCGCCTTGTCGCCGTTGGAGATGGTATAGACGCCGTCGTTGTAGCCGTCCAGATCCGCCAGCAGGGTTGAGCCGGTGATGACGGGATTGAGGTCGGTGCCGTGGATGTAGCCGTCGACCTTGCTGTCCGGGTTGGTGGGATCGGCCGGCGTGCTGGCCGTGCCCTTGATACCGAGAAGGGTGGCCACCTTGTTGCCGGCGAAATCGTCCACCCGCAGGGCCGAATAGACGGCGCCGGCGGCGGAACCCGATCCGCCACCACCGGCGGTAAAGCCGGGAGCGCCGGAATAGTTCAGCCCCTGGGCGATCTCCTTGGCCGTCAGGGCCGGAAGGGGTTCGCCGAGATCCACTTCCCGGAGGGACAGGCCGTTGCCGTCCGGATTGAGGCTCACCTCGACGTAGCGGTCGGTGAGATCCTTCCAGTCGAGGGTGCTGCCGTCCAGCCAGTCGCAGGTTTCCGGATCGAGATTGCGAGAAGCCTCCAGGGTGGCCCGTTCAATGGTGTTCTTGACATCCTCCAGGGTGGAGCAGCCGGCGAGGCTGACTTCGAGCCCATTCGGGTAGGCGCTGTAATACACCATGATGGACCCGGTCGGCACCCCGGTTCCGCCGTTCAGGGCGGAAAGGGGGGTGGAGGTGTCGGTGCCAAGGTTGATGCCCGGATTGAGATCGTCCGTGGAAATGGTGGTCGTCAGATTGCCGAAGGCATCGGTGCCGGTGGCGTTGATGGCGCTGGTGGTGCCGCTGCCGGTCTGGTAGTTGATATATTTGCTGTTGCCGGTGTAGAGGACGTATTTGCCCATGGCGGTGAAGGGTTCGGAACCGCTGTTGGTGCCGCCGAAGAGGTACCGCGATCCGTCTTTGGCGTTGGCCATCTGCAGCAGTTGCTGCAGCAGGGTATTCACTTCATAGGAGGCGGTCTGGCGTTCGGCGGCGGTCATGCTGCTGTCGGCGGCGCCGATCAGCAGGGACATCACCGAATCCAGCGAGCCCTTCATGCTGGACATGTGGGCCGTGGTGAGATCCAGGGAGGATACTGCCATGGAAATGTTGTTCATATACTGTTCGGTCTGGCTGATCATGGATTTCATCTTCAGACCGACCAGGGAGGCGGTGGGGTTGTCCTGAAGGTCCAGGACCTGCCGTTCGGCGTAGATCTGGTTCATGGCCCGGACGCCGGAACCGTAGGTGCGGCTCAGGGCGTTGTAGCTGGAAAGCTGGTTCATCTGAGCGGTGAGGCGCATTGCATTCCCCTTGTGGCGGCGGTGCCGTCCGGCGCCGGGTTAGAGATTGATCAGGGTTTCGTAGAGTTCGTCGACGACGCTGATGTATTTGGCCGCGCTCTGATAGGCGCGCTGGTAGGCCATCAGCTTCAGCGTCTCCTCGTCCTCGTTGACACCAGACACCGATTCGCGCTGGTTGAACATGCGGGTCAGGAGGTCATTCTTCACCAGAACCATGGTGCTGATGCGGGAGGCTTCGCTGCCCAGCCGGCCGGCCAGGGTGCGGTAGAATTCCTCCGCCGACTGGCCGCCGAGACGGTCGATGCCGGTTTCACCAAACGCGATGAGGTTGAGGACGCCGGTGTTGTCGCCACTCTCGAAGCTGGTGGCCACCGCCATCATCGACGGGTTGTCGATGACGTACTGGTTGACGCCGATGGTGGTGGCGTCATATCCGGTGAAGAATACGTTCAGCCCCAGCACCGCCAGGAT
>JAJBSZ010000351.1 GCA_020861125.1 Planctomycetota bacterium
GCCGGTATAGGGCACCGCCAGACGCAGTATGACGACGATTTTGCGAAAATCGATGTCAGACACGGCGGCCGGCGGATGCTCGGCCATGTTCGAGCCGACGGCCGGTTCGATTCGGGGCACGGAAATGGTGGGCGGCCCGACGCCGTAGGTCTCTTCCAGATGCCGGATCTGCTGGAGCATGGCCATGACTTCATAGTTCCAGTTGAAAAGCCCGAACAGCACGCCGATGCCGACATCGTTGATCCCCGCCTGCATGGCGCGATCGAAGGCGGTGACCCGCCAGGCGTAGTTGGTCTTGCGCCCGGCCAGATGGACCTTATGGTAGGTCTCCCGGTGGTAGGTTTCCTGGAACAACTGGAAGGTGCCGATGCCTGTTTCCCGCAGTTGCCGGAATTCGTCCAGGGTCAGCGGAGCGATGTTGGCGTTGACCCGGCGTATTTCCCCCGGTCCCGATTTCACCGAATAGATGGTGCGGATGGCGTCGAGAACGTACTGGAACCCCTCCTGGGGATAGGATTCGCCGGCCACCAGCAGGACGCGTTTGTGCCCCTGATCGATCAGGATCTTCGTCTCCCGGGCGATCTCTTCCTGGCTCAGGGCCCGGCGCACCACTTCCCGGTTGCGGACCCGGAAGGCGCAGTAGAGGCATTCGTTGGAACAGAGGTTGGAGATGTAGAGGGGCGCGAAAATCACCATGCGCCGGCCGTAGATGGCATTCTTGACCTCGCCGGCGGCCGCGAACATTTCGCCCAGGAGTTCGGGGTCGGATACAGGCATCAGGGCGGCGGCATCGGCGATGGAGAGGCCGCCCAGCCCCCGGGCCTTGGCGAGAATTTCCCGCACCCGGCCGGCATCGGGGCGGCGATTTTGCGAAAGAAGCGTTGCGATGGCCGCATCATCGATGAAGGCGTCCGATTCCACGTTGTCAGGCATTGTCGTCTCCTTGCGGGGCGCGGGCAGGGCACCGGATGGCGACTCCGCTCGCCGGTCCGCCGTGCCGCGCCGCCGGTCCATGATACGCCGTTTTCGGTTTCCGGCAAAGCGCGGAAGAAAAAAAGCCGGAGGAAATCCTCCGGCATCAGGGGGTGGAAATGGGGCATCGGGGCCTTCGGCACGGCGGGTGAGGCGGTGACTACCGCGTCGTTTCCGAGCACCTCATTGGTATTGCCAAGGGAGGGGCTCGCGGGATGCAGCCGCCAATGCCCACCTCTCAGGTTTTTCCCCCGGCGGGTTTGGAGCAAAAAACAAGGTGCGAGAGAGCCATTATGACGCCGCTGGTGCGGAGACGCGGCACCCTGCGACGGTAGTACCTAGTGGCGCTTTTTCTTGCGTTTTTTGCGTTGGGCACCGTGGTCGCCGGAGATGCGATCCTTCTTTTCCGGCCGGTTCGGGTTGGGATAGGCGTCGGTCGGCTGGCTGCCGAAATGGGTGAAGGAGGTGGCGTTGAGAAGTTCTTCGACCATTGTCTGCACCGCCGGCAGGGATTCGGCGGTGGCGCATTTCGACTGCAGGTGGCGGCAGGTCTTGAAAGCGCCCTGCCACACCAGGGTCGGCGGCGTCTGCCGATCAAACCACCGGAGCTGCCAGCCCGGCGAATCGTGGTTGCACTGGCCCCGGGCGGCCAAGCCGTCCGGGCTGAACAGGGTGGGCTTGCTGATGGTGAGCATCCGTTGGTCCTTCCGGGTTGTTTCCGTGCCGGCGGTCGGGGGAATTAGAGCCTGCTGCCCCATTCTTCCCAATAGCCTTCGCACTCCTTGACGCCGCGCAGTGCGGTGGCGTTGTTGGGATCGATTTCGTCCAGTATGGACTGCTGGACATCGCGGGAATTGCGCACTTCCACCAGCGCCAGCTCGTCCTTGCCCAATTGGTGGTAGAGGATGGCCTTGCGCAGGTACAGGCCGGCCAGGAGGGCGCGGGGGCCGGCATCGGACGAGGAATCACGGGCCCGTTCGCGGGCGCGTTCGATACCCTTGTTGATGACGGTGAGACAGTTTTCGGCAAACAGTTCCGCCCGACCGCGCTGCTCCGGCCCCAGTTTCAAGTAGGACACGGCGTTGGAGTAGAGTTTGCGGCTGGCGCCCTCCGCCGCCATGGCTTCGCCGTACACGGCTTCGCCGTCGTTGGGCGCCCGGCGCAGACACAGGCCGAGGAGATCCAGCGACCGCTTGTAATCCTCATGCGCCTGGGCAAAGGTGGCCGCCGCCTGATCCCGCTGGCCCCGGCTCACCTCTTCCTGCATCCGCCGCCAGTACTCGTGGCCGCGGTGCAGAAAGGCGAAGCCCTGACCGCGCAGGGCATAATAATCGTTGGGCTCGACGTCCAGCGCCCGTTGGTAACAACCGACGGCGTCGTTGAGTTCCAGCAGGTTGTAATGACAATCGCCCAGCCAGCGCCAGGCGGCAGCGTTGGTGGGGTTGCGGGAGGTCTCGCTCGCGAGGAGGTTTTTCGCATCGCTGAACCGGTTTTCCCGCACCATGCGCACCGCGTTTTCGAACTGCGGGCTGCCCGCTTCCGGTGCCGCGGCCTGGACGGCGGTCTGGCTATAGGGGGAAGGTACTTCCTGGGGCGGACCGATGATGTACTGGGGTTGGCCGTACCCTCCCTGGCCGGTGGATTCGTAGCTGAGATCGGTTCCGGGATAGACATACCCGGGCTGATACGGGGAAGAGGGTGGCGGCGAATCCGGCAGGGTGTAGGGCGAACCGGCGTAGTTGGCCGTTCCGGGTGCGGACCATGGGTCCGGCGCCGACTGGCCCCAGGGATCGGAGGCCGGCTGATTCCAACTGTCGTACTGACCGGCGCCGTAGGGATCACCTGCGGACGGGCGCCCGGCGCTGTAGGCGGAATAGTCGTCCTCGTCGTCTTCCCACATGTCCTCGGGATCGGGGCTCCGGCCGGCGGCCGGCGGTGGCACCCGCCCATCGCCGCCGCCGCCCCGTCGATTGCGCCAGACCCCGCCTTTCCACCACGGCACGCGATTGCCGTTGGTGACGGGACGCTCGTTGCGAAGACTCTGGTTGGCAACTTCCGAGCGCGGTTCGTCGCGGTGCGGTGCGGCCGCCCGGCGCGTGACCGGACCGGTGGTGGCGGCGGGGTCATACACCGCGGTCTGAACCCTGGGGGCTTGGGTCGGCGCGGCACCGCGGGCGCTGGTGGCCAGGGCGACTTCCGAGGCCGACGTTCCCGGTCGGGGCACGTAACGGTTTTCCACCGAGATCGGTGGCGCGGTAAACAGCAATTCCTCGCCCGTCATCGGGCCGTTGGGGGCCTCATCGGGATGTATGGTGCCGGTATAGGCCTTGACCACCCCGGTCTGCGCATCCATGCCGAAATGGGTGTCCAGGAAAACGGTATTGTCGGTTCCCGGCACGGGGCAGAACTTGGCGCCGGGCGGGCAATAGTAGGGGTTGCCTTCGGCGACCTCCCCGGTTCGTGCCGCCGGTAAGGTCAGGCAGGCGGCGCAAGCGAGTGAAAGCGCAATGGTTCTTCTCACAATACATCCTTTGCGAAAAGCGTTACCTCTCCTGACGGAGAAAAAGTCGTTGCATGGTTGCCAAATTCTACGCAATTGCCGCACCCGATCAAGGAATAACCGGCGAAACACTTGATGTATAAGGAAAAAACGGTAAAGGTTGAAAACCACGGTGGTGTGGGGGAGGATTCGGAGGGGAGGCGCCGCCAGCGAACAACGGGAAGAGGGGGCATAGCCATCCTTTAGTCACCGGAAAGCCGTCGCGATACGAGCGGGGACGGATGCCGTCCGCCTGTCGGTGCTCGGGTCCAACGGAAAAGGGCACTTGCTTCCAGAATGTCGCATCAATAAGATATTATGTCAGTAACGACCGAATTTCCTGCCCGGTTTTTAGACTTTCCGGTTGAGGTTGCCTGTGGAAACCGAAGGGCGCGCGATGAAATGGTATTGTTTGGCCTTGGCTGCGGTTGTCTTGATGGCGTGCGCCGGCTGCGGCGGTGACGCCGCCGCCTCCAACCGCGGCGCCCGAGCCAGTTTCAACCTGACCAGTTTTTAGCCGGGGCC
>JAJBSZ010000418.1 GCA_020861125.1 Planctomycetota bacterium
GGTCTTGCCTACGCCGGCATAGACGATCTTCCGCCGATCGCCCCCGGCCTTCAGGGCGCGGAAAAGCTCACCGCCGGAAACCACGTCGAAACCGGCGCCTTCCCCCCGCAAAACGGCGAGGATAGCCAACGTCGGACAGGATTTCACGGAAAAGCAAATGGTGGTATCGTGGGCGGCGAAAGCCTTCTTGAAAGCGCGGAAGCGGTTCACCAGCGAAGCCTTGGAATACACATACAACGGGGTACCGTAGCGATCGGCCAGAGCGTTGACAGACGCATCTTCGCAGTACAATGAACCGTTTCGATAGCTGAAGGATTCCATTCTCTCTGGGCCTCGCCTTTCTTGGTGATGGTGCCAACGGACGGACGGGACGGAGACGGCGGACGGTTACTTTTTGCCGTACACGTCTTCCGGATCGAACACCTGTACGCCGTCCTGGCGCAGCCCGTCCTGGTCCACCACATAGTGGAAGCATGACCGCATGCCGGTGTGGCAGGCGGCGCCGCCGTTTTGCCGGATTTTGATCAACACGCAGTCCTTGTCGCAATCCAGCCGCATTTCGACGATCTCCTGGGTGTTGCCGCTGGATTCGCCTTTGACCCAGAATTTCTGGCGGCTGCGGCTCCAGTAGGAGGCAAGTTTCTTTTCGATGGATTCCTTAAGGCTTTCCCGGTTCATGTAGGCGACCATCAAGACCTCACCGGTCTCGCTGTCCTGGGCCACGCACGGGATCAGGCCCTTGTCGTCAAAGGTTAGGGTATCCAGGAAGGCGGTATCCATCAGGTTCTCCTTGCGCCGGCAGCGCGCCGGTACCGGTGGCCTGTTCGCGGCGACGGGTTGCCCCTCCCCGCCGCGACCACGCCAACGGACATGTGGAAAAAGGAATTTGACCCGTCTCTCGGGCCGGCGGGGCCTGAAAGCGCGGCATGGCACCATCGACCCGTTTTCCGGTCGATCGCTCCACTATACGGGCCACCACCTGCCTTTGCAAGGAGAAAACCGTTACCGGTGACCCGGGCCGGCCCCCTCCGACGGCAACTTGCCGCTCAGCCAGGCGACCGCCCGCGCCAGGGCCCGGGCCCGGTGGCTCACCCGGTTCTTGGCCTCCGGCGCCGCCTCGGCAAAGGTGACGCCCAGGTCGTCGGAAAGAAACAACGGGTCGTAGCCGAAACCGCCCTGCCCGCGCGGGCGGTGCAGAATGGTGCCGGTGGTCTCGCCGCTGAAGACCTGCACCTCACCGCCTGGCAGTGCCAGGGCGATTACGGACACGAAGCGGGCCCCCCGTTCGCCCTCCGGCACCGTCCTCAACCGTTCCAGAAGAAGCCGGTTGTTGGCGGCATCGTCCGCCTCCTCGCCGGCGTAGCGGGCCGATCGTACCCCCGGTTCACCGCCCAGCGCCGGAACCACCAACCCCGAATCGTCGGCCACCGCCGGCAGGCCGGTGCGGCGGAGGGCATCCAGCGCCTTGATCCGCGCGTTGTCGGCAAAGGTCGCGCCGTCCTCCACAGGCGGCGGCGCCGCCGGGAACTGGGCGAGAGAGCGCAGGCTGATCCCCAGCGGGCGGAGGAGATCGCCCAACTCCAGGAGTTTTTTTGTATTATGGCTGGCGAGGACAAGGGTATCGATCACCCGAAAAACCTTTCTAAAGTCTTCCGATCTCTTCCCGTCACAGTTATTCCATGGCGATGGATTCGGTGATGCCCAGAGCCGCCGACAGGCGGGATAGGCTGAACCAGGTGACACCGCCGTTACAGCGCCAGGTGCCGGAAGCGCCCTCCCCAACCGCGGTCCAGGTTCCGGCCGCCGGGTATTCCAACATCTCCCGGGCAAGTTGGGTCGCCAGCGGTTCGTGCTGATCCGGCGACCGCGGCCGCCAGTCCGCCGCCTCAAGCATGACCAACTGAATACAGCGCACCGGCTGGAGCAGGCCCATGAAGGAGGCGCCCTGCGGTCCCATGCGGGTAAAGGCCTCGCGAACGCCGGGGCTGCCGTCCTGGTCGGGGGCCAGCGCCTGTTCTGCGATGCCCGCCCGATATTCCATGAGATCCCGCCGGTCTTCGGTGGCGGATCGGCCGGGACCGACCACCAGCGCCAGCCAGTTGTCCCGCCGCCGGGCGACGATGACCGCATCGTAAAAGGCTTCGGCGGAGGCATCCCCCAGGGGAAGTATTTCCACCGACGCCGAGCCGGCCACAGCGTCGGCGAGGATGCGCACATCCCAGCCGAGTTGCGAAAATACGTAGGAAGCGGCGGATACCGAGGTCACCATATCCATGAGCCGGGCCAGGATTCCCTGCAACGCCGCCGGCCGTTCCAGTGCGCCCAGCAGCAACCGCGCCCCGCCGGCGGCGGCGACGAGGATCTCGCCGGCCATGCCGCCGATTCCCGCGAGGGTGGTGGCGGTGAGCGGCGTGGCGTAGGCCAAGACCGTCTCCGGCGGCAACCGCCGCATCACCTCCAGCCCGGAGGCGGGCGGCGGAAAAAAGCCGCCCTCGGCGTCGAGCCGCCACTCTATTCCTTCGCTTTCGAACCAGAGGGCGAGTTCCAGATTGCGGAGTGACCGGGGCCAGGCGGCGAATTCCTCGGCCAGGGTTTCGATCAGCCGCACCCGGGCGGACCCCGGCCGCCAGTAGGCCACGAGGTCCCGGGCCAAACGAGTTACCGTATCCCGCCACCAGTAGCGGTTGGGCGCGGTGCGCCAGGTGGCCAGGCGGAACGGTAACAGGCGGATGGTCACGTCCGGCTCCAGGAACCGGCCGCCAGTGCCAGCCAGCAGGCCCTGGGCCGCACCCTGGGCTGCGTACACGGCGCGGGCCGATGCCACCGCTTCCCGGTTGGCGCCGAACACGGCGAGATTGCCCGGCAACCATTCCAGATACCAGACGCGGGCGTAGCCGTCCGAATCCACTTCCCGCAGCACAGTGACCGAATCCATGCCTTCGTATTCGGTCAAACCCTGATTCGCCAGCTGCGACAGGTATTCACCCCGATTGTCGACGGGAAAGACCCAGACGTGATCCATAGCGCCGGGGAGGGTTGGAAACAACAGCGCGCATTCGATCCAGGCATCCTGCGCCAGACCGAAAAAGGTCGGGTTGCGGATCTCCGGTCCCACGAAGGTCCGCATCGGGGGAATAAAAATGCCGTCGTTGCGGACGGACCGGATAAACGCGGCGAGGATGCCGTCTTCGGCGTCGATGGCGTCGATACTTCCGAACCGCACCACCAGCCCGGGCAACAGCGGGGCATCGGCCGCCCGGCAACAAAACGCGCCGGCGCCGACGGTGATCGTCAGGCACCACGCCGCCAGCCAGCCGACCAGGTGCCGCCACGGGTCTTTTCTGGCGGGAAGGGTCAAGATCACGGGTGGCCCTCCAGCGGCTGCATGGCGGCGCGGAGCCGGACCGCGTCCTCCAGGAAGGGAAAGGTGAATTCCGGACTCCCGCCGGCGGGTATGGCAAACGTCACCCGCAGCCCGAGGGAATCGTTGGCCAGCATGCGGAGCACCGTGCCCAGCTCCGGATTGGCGCTGGCGGCGGCGTCCAGCAGCCGCGAGGGTCCGGCCAGCAGGAATTCGCCGGTGAGGGAACCATCGGCCAGTCGGTCGAAAACCCCGGTGGCCTGGCCCACCGCATCGCCGTAGGCGCGAAATTCCAGGATGAAATGGCCGTCCTCGTCCCGTTCCGCCACCACGGACAGCTGGTCGAACGGGAGGAGGGATTGCTTCACCAGCGCGCCCAGTTCCGCCGCGTCGCCGCCGCCCCAGTCTGGCAGCTCCCTGGCGATGGCATCGGCCATCTTCCCGAGACACCGCCACCATTCGCCGCTCGTACGCACATCCACCACCGGCCGGGCGAACACCATGCCGCCGCCCCATTCGCGGATTTCGCCGTCCCGGTAGAATCCCTGCCAGGTGAGGTTGACGTGGGAGCCGGTCAACCCCACCGCCAGCGCCCGCGGCAACAGCGCCGACAATTTCGCCGCCACCAGCCCGGCGTCGAGCCGTTCCGCCGCCAGGATCACCGGCTCGT
>JAJBSZ010000379.1 GCA_020861125.1 Planctomycetota bacterium
GTGGAAACCACCGCCCAGGTGGCGAGTCTGTTTGCCAGCATCACCGAGGCTTCCAACGCCCAGTCATCGGCGATGACCCAGATCGTCCAGAGCCTCGGCCAGATTGAGGAGGTGACGGAGGAAAACTCCAACAACGCCCAGCAGATGGCCACTTCCGCCAGCACCCTCTCCCGTCAGGCGGAAGAGCTCCGGCAGATGGTATCCCATTTCCGGCTGGATTCGTAACCATCGGCCGCTCAGCTTCCGGTCCCGCCGCCCCCGCGCTGGGAGACCGATCAGACCATTCTGGCGCATGGGTGGCGGAGACCGGGGACGAGGTCCTTACCCTCCCTCCACTGACGCCGGCCATGGCCTCGGTGGCGATCACGAACGGGTGTCGATACCTGCCCGCATACCCACGCTAGCTGTAATTAGAAACCGATTTGAAAGCCGACGGCCACGGCGGCGGTGCAGCTCTTACCGACCATGGGACTGTCCTTTATATGTTTACCGAGAAAGGTCAGCCGGGCGGCCGAGAAAAGACTCAGGCGATTGGTAACGGAGTACTTTGCTTCCAGGGACAGGTAGGGTGATACGCTGTTTTTTGCCCGGTAGTAGCCGGCACCGCCCCGCGCCGCTTCTTTGTGGCTGACGCCGTAATAATAATCGTTCTGCTTTGTGCTGGCCCATTCGGCACCGAATCCTGGCAGCAGGACAAAGCACTCGGTGCGGATCACCGGAATCTTCAGGGCCAGGTCACCCACCATGCCGTTGCTGTGGCCCAGAATATCCTGCGACAGTTTGGCCGTCACCAACCCGATGGGACTGGTATAGGTATAGGAGATTTCAGCCATTATGGTGGAGCGCCGCTTGTCCAGCGGTTTCAATTCCCGGGCGTCGGTTTTACTGGGTTTGAATTGCAAGGCGAAGTAGGAAATGCCGAGGCTGAGGTCATGGTTTTCGGTTTTGACCAGATTGGCGCCGGCACCGAGGCCCTTTATGTAGTACCGGTCGAACCGGTAGCTGACCAGCGGGAGAGGCAGGACCCTCGTATCGTAGGACTTGTACGGCATGGTGGCAATGGCGGCGCCCGCCCCGAGCGACCATTCCCCCTGCCGGTGCCATCCCTCGCCACCCTCTTCGCCGGCGGCTCCGGTTAGCACGCGCGATACTACCACTGCCAAAGCAATTCCCAGTATACGAAGCGTAATTTTCTGCACAGGTACTCCAAGCGTACAAACCACCCGTTGAATTTGAAATCGTGGTGCCCCAATGACCTTTCATACCTTTCGGCCGATGGCGACCGATAATACAGTCTTTTACCCCAATCGCCCGCCGGACGAGAGACCGCCTGGTCCAAATCCACCTCCTTCCCGCCGGGAAATTCCGCCGATCAAGCTATGATTCAGGCGAGTCCGGTTCAGCCTTCGGCGAAGGCGGCGGCGGGGGCGCCGATATCTCCCAGGAACAGACTGCCGCTCAATTCCGGGCCGGACCCCCGTTCGAGGCCGGGTTTCACGGCGGCGAAGGTGACGCAGGCGGTGGCGCGGATCGCAGCGCCGGCAGCGGCGCCGCTGTCTCCATCCAGTCCGGACGGGAGGTCGAGCGCCAGAATTGGAACCTTGACGGTAGCCAGGCTGGCGATGGCCGTTCGTATTGGTCCCCGCACCGCTCCGGTGAACCCCGTGCCCAAAAGGGCGTCGACGATCAGGGAAGCGCCCGACGCCAGGGCGGCCAGTGTCTCCGGCCGTTCGGCCAGATGGTGGACGGGAATGTCCGGCAACAGCCGGTAGTTCCGCTCGGCGTCGCCGGTGAGGCGGTCCACCGGTGCGCAGAGGGCGATATCTGTGGCGATTCCCAGTGCCGCGAATCCGCGTGCCATCGCCAGTCCGTCGCCGCCGTTATTGCCGCCGCCGGCCGCGATCAAAATCCGGGCACGGGCGGGATCAGTCAGGAGGGAAAGGGCCACGGCGACGCCAGCCAGGGCCGCGTTCTCCATCAGACAGATGCCGGGAACGCCGTAGTCGTCCATCGCCCGGCGGTCGACCGAGCGGCAGGCGGCGCAGGACAGGCGGAGGGACCGGTGGTCGACCGGCACCGCCAGCGGCATGGCGGCGAACAACGGTCGCGACCAGATGGCATCGGCGTCGGGAAAGTCGCGGAGCGTGCGGGTCATGCCTTCCCGTTCGAGGTGGCAGGCAGAAACCGGTCCCGCCGGGGTGGCAGAGACCACGTTCAGGCGGCAGCCGCTTTCGGCCAGGATCTTCCAGGCGGTCGGCGCTTCGGCAGGCCACGGGCCGGCGGGGCGGGGGAGGCGAACGGTTGCTTCGGCCCCCAACCGGCCGGCCCAACGGGCGGCGGCAAGAGCCGCGGCACCGTCGGCGTCGGGCTGGCTGTCGAAGATACACCGGTCGCCCGCCCGGAAGCCGTGGGCGAGGGCGAACATCCGTCCGCGGCGTTCAGCCGCAGTGAGGTCCCGATCGCCATCCATGTTCATTTCCCGTAAAAACCAATGGATCTTCCTCCCGCTTGCACAAATAATAGCGGTGCGCGCGGCTCGGGTCGAGGGGATTGTCATGGCGGGAGGCGCCATTCGCGAAGCTACGGTAATCGGCTGGTCCGGCGGGCAGCTGCTGGTGCGGGTCCAGCCCGAGGAATGCGGCGGCTGCGGGTCCTGCGCCTTACACGCGGTGTGCGGTGGGAGTGATCGGGGTTTTGACCTTACCCTCGCCGCGAGTGCCGCAACGGACTACCGTCCGGGAGATCGCGTTCGTATACGGTTGAAAACCGCCAATCCCGCCTGGGCGGCGGCGGTCCTGTTTTTGCCAGCCCTGGCCGGCTTGCTTTTGGGCGGCTGGGCGGCGGTGCGGTTGGGGTACGCTGCGGCTCTTCCATTTCTCGTCGCCTGCGCCGGCGGTTTGTCGGCGGGGCTCGGCGTCACCTGGACGCTCTCGCGTTGTGTTTCGTGGCTGCGGACCGAGGCGCGGTTGTTGGCGCCGGAGGCGGCGGGAAAATAAACACTGGGACAATTTTTGGTAAAAGGTCCGGCGGGGCGTGGGAAAGTAAGTATATAGCGGCCGGACCGCCCGGTGGAGGGGCGCCCCCCGGAATCGTCCGGGCCGGGTGGGGAGGCGAAGCAAGGGGACGGTCATGGATACGGTGGAACGGGCGGCGACCATTCGCAGCCGCCTCGAAGAATATCTGGTGGGCAAATCCTTTTATTTCAATCCCGACACGGAGATGGTGGATTCCATTCTCAAGGCCATGTCCAAACGATGGGAGCAATACGGCGAGGACTACTGTCCCTGCCGGCGGGTGACCGGCGACAAGGAAAAGGACGCGAAGATCATCTGTCCGTGCGTCTACCATGTGGCCGAAATAGCGGCGCAGGGCTTCTGCCATTGCCGCCTTTTCACGAGGTTTTGACGGGGAACACGCCATGCTGCAATCCAGGTTTCTCCTGCCGGCCCTTCTCTTCGGGCTGGTATTACCAGCCTATTTCGCCCTGGCCGTTGAAGTGCCGCCCCTCGACGCCCTGCGCAAACCGGTGGAGGAGACGCAGGAAGTCATCAACGACGACGAGCCGATACTCCCATCGGCGGTGAGCCCGGAACGCCTGGTGACCGACCTCGCACGGCTTTGTCCGGAGGATCCGGTGTGGTTCATCACCGTCCCCGACGCCGCGCGGCTCTCGGCCGACTGGCACGCCAGTACCCTCGGTCAATTCACCAACGAAGCCGCGATGGAGAAAACCCTGCGCGACAACCGTTTCGGACTGCAGTTTCTGTTTTCCGACCTGCCGAGTTCGGTCATTGCCCCCGTTCGGATCACGGCGGTGGCGTCGGTGATGGAGCTGGCCAACAGCCTGGCCCGGCAGTCGCAGAAAATGGCCATGGCCGCGTATGTCGACGACGACGGCAACCTGGATTTTCTTTTCCTCCTGGATGTGGGAAGCGACCGCGTGCCCGCCTTTTCCACCATCGGCGAATGGGTGCCCTATTTCTTCCTCGCCAATCCGGGTTCTGACGTCCTGCGCGGCAATCATGCCG
>JAJBSZ010000383.1 GCA_020861125.1 Planctomycetota bacterium
GTTGTATTCGTGGGCGGAGATGGAGGCGACCGGATCGTTGGCGGCGTTGGCGTCGATGGCGCCGTTCTCCAGCGCGAGGGCCAGCTCGGCGTTGCTGAAGACGATGAAATCGACCTCGAGATTGCGATCGCCCACGCCCACCCCGGCCGCCGCCAGGGCGCGCTTGGCAAACATGATCGGGCTACTGGTGAGGCTGGGGACGCCGATCCGTTTGCCCTTGAGATCGGTCACGGTCTTTATTTCCGAATCGGCCGGAACCATTACCTTGTCGCAGCCGGTATGCAGGCCGGTGGTGATCTTGATGGGCAGGCCGTTGGCCAACGGCAAAATGAGTGTCGCCAGGAGGCCAAAGCTGGCGTCGATGCGGCCGGCGGTGATGGCCTCGAAGTTGGCGCCGGGGGCGAGGCGGATGGCCTCGACCTCCAGCCCCTCGTCGGCGAAGAATCCCTTTTCAATGGCGATGTGGAGCGGCCCTTCGCACAAGCCGCCGGTGTAGCCGACGTTGAGCTTGACCGAGTCCGCCGCGGCAGTCCATCCGGCGGCGGCGGTGGCCACCACCACGGCCAACCCGATGGCAAGACAATGTTTTTGCATGGTATCTCCCTCCCGTATGCTGGCATGACATGGATATGGCATGCGCGGTTCCTTAAATCTGGTAATTGGGCTCCCGGACCTGCCCGCCGAAGTTGAGAATCTTGAGAATGGTTGCCCGAAGATGGAGAAAATCCGGATTGCTCCGCGCCCGGGGCCGGGGCAGCGGCACGTCGAGCACCGTTTCGATCCGCGCCGGACCCGGGCTCATCACCACCACCTTGTCGGAAAGGTAGATGGCTTCGTCCACATCGTGGGTGACCATGACCATGGTGGTCCGTCGTTCGGTCCAGATCCGGATCAGTTCGTCCTGCATGTTCATGCGGGTGAAGGCGTCCAGGGCCCCCAGGGGCTCATCCAGCAGCAGGACCCGGGGGTGGTTGACGAGGGCCCGGGCCAGGGAAGCCCGCTGGGCCATGCCGCCGGACAACTGGTGCGGGTACGAGCGGCCGAACCGCTCCAGCCCCACCAGGCGGAGGAAATCTTCGACCTCGGTTTTTTTCTCCCGGTAGATTTTCCGCGCCCGCAACCCAAAGGCGACATTGTCGTGGATGGTGAGCCAAGGGAACAGGAGCGGGTTCTGGAACACCAAACCACGGGCGCTGTCCGGGCCGCGGATCGCCTCACCGTCTACCTGAATGGTGCCGGAATCGGGCAGGGTGAGGCCGGTAATAAGCCGGAGCAGGGTGGTTTTACCACAGCCGGAGGGCCCGATGAGGCTGACGAACGCACCCGACGCCACCTGGAGGTCGACGCCGGATAAGGCCACGACTTCGCTGCCGTCCTGGTGGCGGAAGCTTTTGACCACATCACTGATGACGATGGTGCCGCCCGGTTCCGCCGTGACTGAGGAAGCTACCATTTGATGACCCCTTTCTGCCAGACCAGGACCCGGTCGCGGAGCTTGAAGAGGAGGGTGATAAGCAGGTAAAAGGTGACGGCAATGAGGATGAGGCCGGCGTAGACGTTGGCGTAGGACATCATCTCCCGCTGCCAGTTCACGTACCAGCCGATGCCGTTCTTAACCCCGAGCATCTCCGCCGTCATCAGGGTGATGAAGGAGGAGCAGGTGCCGGTGAAGAGGCCGATGAAAATAAAGGGCATAGCCGCCGGAATTCCCACATGGAAAATCTGATAGCGGCGGCTCGCCCCCAGGGTGCTCGAAACTTCGAAAAATGCGTTCTGGACATTGGCAATGCCGCTGGCGGTCATGACTGTGGTGGGAAACCACACCGACAGGGCGATGAGAAACACCCCGCCGAGAAACGTCGTCGGAAACGCCACCAGAACGATGGGAATCCAGGCGGTCGGCGGGATGGGACCGAGGATGCGCACCAGGGGGTTGACCCAATAGCCGATGCGCCGGCTGAAACCGACGGCGACGCCGGTGGCCAAACCGGTGACGGCACCGATACAATAGCCGGAGGCGAGAAGCTTGGCTGAAGACCCCAAACAATCCACCAGCAGGTACGACCAACTGTTCGCCAGTACCGCCAGGACCCGATCCGGCGCCGGAAAGAAGATAGGCGGCATCAGGGCGTATTTTTTGGTGACGATATTGAAAGCCACCAGGAACAGGATAACCCCGGTATACAATGCCGCCTTGTAGGCGAGATGATCCCGCAACCGCCGGGAACCGATCGCCGCAATCGCCCAGACGGCAAATCCGGCGGCAGTCAGGATCAGCAGGTACAGGAAGTAGGGCTGCTTCACCGGCGGTTGTTTCGGGCTGTTGGCCAGCAGAACCTCGCTGGCCAGACCGATCAGGGCGGCCGCGAAGGGCCACCAGATTCGGGTTCGGTTCATGGCGGTGCCCTCCCTACCGCGCGCCAATAAAGGCGCTGATCACATCCTCGGTCAGCCGCAGGCCGCCGTCGTAGCCGGTGTAGCCCCGGCTGATCACCGCCCGGTTGGAAACCGGAAAGGAGAGGCTGAGGTGGCCGGCGCCGAGGCTGGCGGCCAGACCCCGTTCCAGCGAACTGCCGACCACAAAGGCGGGCAGGCGGCTGTTGTGGTATTTTTTCCAGAGTTCCGGCCGCCACGCTTCATCCAGGGAAACGGCCTCGGCAATGGCGGCGCCGCTCGATTCGAACAGGACATTTTTCAAAGCCGGCAGGCCGCGTGCCGACCGGTTCGCCAGCAGCCGCTGGCGCTTTTCCTCCGGCAGATCGTCCGTCACCGCCACCAACTCGGGCAGCCAGCCGAGGTCGTCGGCAAGGAAATCGGCGGCGGCGAAGGCGTAGTTGGCATCGCCGACCACCAGGGCGAAGCGCTGGGCCTCCATATCGTTGTACACATCGAGCAGCGGTTCGAGGTAGCGGTAATGGCGCCGCCCCTCGCGATCGACAATGGATTCCACCCGCTCCTCCGGCAGGCCGAGGGCGTCGCCCACGGTACGGAGGAATCGGTCCGACGCCGCCGCCCCGAGAGGCAGTGGAGTGGTGATGTAGTCGACGCCGTGCAGATCGCGGAACAGTTCCGCCGCCTCCACCCCGTAGACGTCGGAAAGGACGATGTTCAACCGGGCGGCGGCGGCGTCGCGGATTTCTTCCAGGGAGGCGTCCGGTCCAAAGAACACGTTGGCCCGGAGGCCGAGTTTTGCCAGAAGCCCCTGGACCCCGGCGAGGTTGCCCCGCCAGAAGACGTCCATCAACGGCGGCACGCCCCAGACGTTGACCAGATCCTCCCGCCGCGCCGTGCCCCGCCGCACCACCCCGCGGAACAGCGCCTTCAGCACCTGTTCATAGCCGAAATAGGAACAGCCCTTGAAGCCGGCGGTGGAGGCGGCCAGGATGTTGGCGCCGTCGTTGGCGTATTCGTTGACCACACTGTCGACGTCGTCGCCGATGATTTCCGGAACGCAGCCGGTCAGCACCAGGTAGAGGTCGCCATCCATGATGTCGAGGGTGTGGCGGATCTGCTCATGCAGCCGGTCGTGGCCGCCGAAGACCACTTCGCTTTCCTGCAGATTGGAGCCGGGGACGCTGAGACCGGCGCAGTGCCCGGCCACCTGGAGGCCGGCGGCCCCGTTCTGGGTCCAGGTGAAATTGGCGGCGCAGCCGGGTCCTGAGTGCAGGATCGGTATTGTCCGCGGTAACGCCCCCGCCGCCGCCAACGCTCCGCCCAGGGCACAGGTCCAGCGCGGCCGTTCGGTGACGGACGTGAGTTCGATAACGGCGCTCATTGGGCTTCCTCCGTTTTGGAACGGATATGGGAAAACGGATCCTTCCCATACCACGATTCTCGGTAGGGCAACGTGCCGTACCGGCCGATCCGCTCGGTGAAGGACGGATTCCGCAGTTTTCGGTGCAGCCGCCGGGCCAGGTCGTACACCCCCCGGTAGCCGATGTAGCCGTAGCCGGTGTTGTATATCACGTGGGGCGGGCTGCCCAGCCGGGCGGCGGGGGTGTTGCCGTGCCAATGGCCGAGAACC
>JAJBSZ010000398.1 GCA_020861125.1 Planctomycetota bacterium
CCCTGACGCCCGCCGGAGAGAATTTCCCGCAGCAGCGGCCGTTGGGCTTCACGGACGGACCGGGAGACGATGTCCACCAGTTTGCTGTCCTGGAGGTCGGAGAGGATCGCCGGGGCCTGACGCGACAGGGCGGCGGAAACCGGTCCTACCACCCGGTCGTCAACCATGCGCCCGATATCCTCCGCCACCTGCAGCGGCAATTGCGCCCGCCACTCCTCGAGATTGGCGATGCCGGCCATGGCGGCTCGCAGGGCCGCCGCCAGGGCATCGAGGCGGCTGGAGTTGGCGTTTTGCTCTTTCACCAATTGGTCGGCGACCCGGGCCAGGGCGTCGACGGCCGAAGAACTTTCCGAATCGAGGAGCGGGGTGCGGCCACGGATACCGGCCACCAGGCGGTCGGCCAGTTCGTCGATGTCCACTTCGACGGTGGTGCCGGCAGGCCGCGCGGTTATGGCCTCCGCCAGCGCCGACAGGTCGGCCTGGTGCGCGTCCCGCCAGGCGTCGAGCCGTTCCAACACCAGCTCGCGGGTTGCGACCACCCCCTCGGCCACCCCGGCCGCTTCCTCGGTCCTGTTACCCTCGACCAGCCGCGACACCTTGTCGTCGATGGCCTGAAGATCCTTCGCCTGGTCCGCCAGAAATTGCGCCAGCTCGGCCCGCAATCCGGCGGCGACCTCCTGGAGTTCGGCGCTGGTCGCCACGGCCGCGGGCGCGTCGGTCGCCGGTGCGGCCAGTGCGTCCAGCCGTGCCGTGAGGGCCGCCACCAGTTGGGGTAGCCGCGCCAGATCGCTGTCCGCTGACCCCCTGCTTCTGCCGGCTGACGACGGGATGTTAACCCCATCCCGTGGTGCGGCCGACGGCCAGGTCAGGACAGGGGCGTCGGCACACTGGGTGCAGGTCGGGAGGGCGGCCGGATCCACGGCTTCCGCCTGCGTCGAGGTCCCGCAGGCCGGACACACCAGCGTAACCGCCGTCAGCAGGCGTAGACCACCGCCGCAGTGCCGGCAGGCATAGGCCTTGCCGGGCTGCAGCCGCTTAATACGATATACCAACTGGCAGTCCGGACATACCAGTTTATGGGGGTTGTCCACGGTACAGTCTCCGCGTTGCGGGTCGGGCAAATCCGGTGATATCTTGCCCGTCAACTGTAGGAGAAAAACGTGGAAAAGGAAAGGGTTTTCCGCCCGTCCCAGGGCGGCGGTTCCCGCGAAGATCCCCTGCCAGCGGGCTCCGGCCCGGCCCAACCGGCCCGCCTCCGCCAGCGGGAGAGTGGCCTGAACGCAGCTGGCGGGAGGGTCACAAATTCCGTCGTATCTTGTCACCACTCAGGAAAATGGTACCGACGATAACGACACCGGTAAAGATATACCGCCAGCCGGCGCCCAGGTTTTCCATGTTCAGCAGGTTGACGATGAGGTACAGGAGGACCGCCGATCCGACGATGCCAATGACGTTGGAATTCCCGCCGGCGATGCTGGAGCCGCCCATGACCACGACGGCGATGGAATACAGCATATACTCCCCGCCCATGTCGAGGGTGGCGCCGCCGGTGAAGGCGGCCAGAAGGATACCCGTCAGCCCGGCGAACATGCCGGACAGCATGTAGGCCCACAGTTTGCACCATTTGACGTCGATGCCGCACAACCAGGCGGCTTTGAGGTTCTGGCCGATGGCATGGATATAGCGCCCAAAAGCGGTACGGGTCAGCGCCACCTGCATGACCGCCGCCGTGGCCAGGGCAAAGAGAAAGATCACCGGAACCCCCGCCAGACGCTGGTTCACGAACCAGGCCAGACCGGCGGGGGACTTGATCTGCATGCCCCGGAAAAAAGAAATGGTGACGGAACGGATGATGAAGCTGAACACCAGGGTAGCGATCATCGGCGGCATCCGGACGAAACGAATGAGCCCGTAGTTGCAGGCCCCCACCGCCGCGCCGCCCGCCAACCCGGCGGCAATACCCAGGGGAATGCCGGCGTTGGCCTCACCCATCACGTGGAACGCCAGGGAACCGGCGAAGGCGATGGTGTAGGGGATGGAGAGGTCGATGTTGCCGGGACCGGTGGTGATCACCAACATCTGGCCGATGCCCACCAGGATGTAAAACGACGCAAAGGTGGTGGACGCCGACAGGGTCGCCAGCGGATTCGGCGACCGCAAGGCGATAACCCCGAACACCGCCAGGGCGCCCAGGTAGGACCACAACCATTTTCTCGCCAGAATTGCCCGTATCGTCAGCACATGCATCCCTTACTGAATCGTGCGGCTCGACCGGCCGCCTCCCTGGCTGGTGCCAGCGTCAGATGTAACGGACCTTGCCCCGGCGCTTGAAAATGCCGCCGACATAGAGGGCGACCAGGATGATCAAACCCTGGACCCCCGCCTGCCAGTCGGTGGAAATCTTCAGGAACACCAGCAGGCTGGTGACGAGGTGCATGGCGATGGCGCCGAAGATGGCGCCCACCGCCGATACCTTGCCGCCGGAGAAGGATCCGCCGCCGAGAATCACCGAAGCGACGGAAAGCAGGGTATAGTTTTTCGCCGCCGCCGAGTCGCCGGAGGTGGTGATACCGGCCAGAGCGACCCCGGCGAGAACGCCGCAGAGTCCGACCAGCCCAAAAACCACCACCCGCACCGCCAGTACGGAATGGCCGGCCTGATGGATGGTCTTGACGTTGTCGCCGACGCCCCGGGCGAGAATGCCGAAGTTGGTCTTGAACAGGAAAAAGTGACCCGCCAGGGCCAGCGCCACCGCCACGAAAACCGCCAGCGGCAGGACCGGCGGCCGCAGGCGCATGGCATTGGAGAGCGCCCGGGGAATGGCGCCGCCGGGTGTGGGCTGGAGAATGACAGCGATGCCGGTCCAGATAAACGACATGCCGATGGTGACGATGATCGACGGGAGTTTTTTCAGATGGATGAAGGCGCCCAGGATCATGTACACCACCACGATTCCCGCCAGCATCGCCACCGCCAAAGCCGCGTTCTTGACCATTACCGCCGCCATGATGCAGGTGACGAGGCTGACCAGAGTCTCCATGGAAAAGTCGATTTCGCCGATGGACATCGCCAGCATCTGGCCGACAGTAGCAAGCATCACCGGGATGGCCAGGTTCAGGAGCAGGTAGAGGGCATTGTAATATTTGTCGGCGGCCAGCAGTTGCGGCCGCATGGCGGCGATAGGCACCACGACAACCAGCAGGGCGATCACCGGCACCAAGCTTTCGATGGCTCGGGTGAAGGCGGGTTCTTCGGTATCCAATGGTCGGTTCATGACAGTGTGGGTTCCTTATCCCGCGTCAAAAAGAGGATCGCAGGATCGCCTCTTCCGTGGCCTCGGCGCCCGGCATTTCGTCGACGATGGCGCCGTCACGGAAAACATACACCCGATCGCAGTACTGCAACTCGTCCATCTCCGTGGTGTACCAGACGAAACTCCTGCCCCGGGCGCTTTCCTCCCGGATCAGCCGGTAAATGATCTCCTTGGTGCCCACATCGACCCCACGGGTGGGGTCGTCCATGAGGATCACCGGGGCGGTGGATTCGAGGCAGCGGGCAAATAACACCTTTTGCTGGTTGCCGCCACTCAGGCTGAGGATGTTGGCATTGAGGCTGGAGGTCCGGATACCGATGGACTCCTTCCAGCGTCCGGAGACGTTTTTTTCCAGCGAGAGATCGATCAGGCGATAGCGGCGCAGCGAATGGCAGACGAGGATGGTGATATTATTGATGATGGACCACAGCGGAAAAATACCGTCCCGCTGTCGGTCCCCCGGCACAAACGTCAGCGGACCCTGCACGGCATAGTCGCGGCAATTCCGGTAATCGAACAGGTCGATAAGCAGATCCGTTTGGCCGTGGCCGGCCAGACCCGCCAAGCCGATCACCTCCCCCTGGCGGAGGAGGATTTTCCCCGTCCCGTTCGCCTGATCAGGGGAAACAGGAGAAATCAAAACCGGGCCCAATGCCTGCCGATCCGGCCCCGGCCCGCCGCTGGCGGGGCCGCCCCCGCCCATGCGC
>JAJBSZ010000133.1:0-3365 GCA_020861125.1 Planctomycetota bacterium
TGTCCGTGCCGTAATCGGAACAAACTGGTTGTGTCCCGTTCAAAAAAGAAAAATCGTGTCGGTATTTAGAAAGGTATATCGTCCCCGGCCGGGGTGCCGGCGCGCGAGTCGTCGTCGAAGACGTCGGTGGCGGCGGGCCGGGCCGGCGGTGCCGCCGGGCGCTCGCCGCGGGCGGGCTGACGGCGCGACGACCGGTCGTCGGAGCCGGCGTCGTAGCGGCCGCTGTTGCCGGAATCGTACCGCCCGCTGGCGCCGGAGTCGAAACGTCCGCTCATGCCCGAACCGTCACGGCCGCCCAGGAACTGGACGTTTTGCACATAGACCTTGATGCGGCTGCGCCGTTCGCCGGTCTCCTTGTCCTGCCACTGGTCTTCGATGAGCCTGCCTTCCACCAGCACCGGCCGGCCCTTGGACAGGTATTCGCTGCAGGTTTCCGCCTGGCGGTCCCAGACCGTGCAGTCGATGAAAAGGGTCTCTTCCTTGCGTTCGCTGCCGCTGCGGCCCCGGACGGTGGTTACCGCCAGTCTCAGGTCGGCGACGGCCGTTCCCTGCGGGGTATAGCGAAGCTCGGGATCGCGGGTAAGGTTGCCGATAAGAATAACCCGGTTGAATCCAGCCACCGTTGCTCTCCTGTTGGTAATGGGCGTCGATACCCGTTGCCGGTCGTGGACCGGCAGATGGGCGGAAATTGGGGGACGTCCCTCTGCTGCTATTCGGCCGCCGGTACCTCGCCCTCGACCTTGTCGCGCGCGCCGGCGGTTTCCACTTCGACGCCATCCTCATCCACCAGGATCAGCACCCGCAGCACATTCTCGTTCAGGGCGCACTGGCGTTCCATCTTGGTGATATTCTCCGGTTCGGAATTGAAATGCACCAGGATGAAGCTGCCGCGCCGGACCTTTTTTATTTCATAGCTCAGGCGGCGGTCGTCCCACTTCACGGCCTTGACGATCTCCGCGCCGTGGCGGGTGAGACAGCCCAGGCATTCCGCCTCCAACTTGGCGTAATCTTCTTTGGCCTTGGCGCTGTCCACGATAAACATTGCTTCGTACAATCTGCTCACGACCCTATCCTCCAGCAAAAAAAATCAACGAAAACTCTCGCGCTTAAAAACCGTCACGTTGCGGCGGCGCCGCCCAGCGTCACGCCGTTGTACTTGCCGCGAACCGCGTCCATCCCCAGCCGGGCCCAGTCCAGAATCGCCCGGGCGGCGGTCTCGACCACCGCGTCCACCACCGGGCGCTCGTCGGCCGCGAAGCGGGCCAGGACATAATCGGCCCGGTCCATCCGCTCCGGCGGCGCGCCCACCCCCAGCCGCAAGCGCGGATAGCCGCGTCCGCCCAGGGCCTTTTCGATGTCCGTCAGCCCGTTGTGGCCGCCGGCGGACCCGGTGGGGCGGAACCGCATTTTCCCGAGCGGCAGGTTGACGTCGTCGGCCACCACCAACAGGCCCGGCCAGCGGCATTCGGCGTCGTCGGCCCGATCCTGCCGCGACAGCGCCGGGGCCCCGGCGGCAGCCGGATCGGCCGGGGCGGTCGCCGCCCGCTCCCCGATCGCCTGCCGGACCTCGCCGAACCATCCCAGCCACGACGCCAGGGCCTGGCCGGAACGGTTCATATAGGTCTGGGGCTTCAAGAGGTAGAGCTTATCCGCGCCGACGCGGGCCTCCGCCGCTTCCACCGATTTTTCCCGCCGGAAGCGGCTCGCGGCGAGGTGTCGGGCCAGGGCGTCCACCGCCAGCCAGCCGATGTTGTGGCGGGTGGCCGCATATTCGCCCCCCCGATTCCCGAGTCCGACGACAACCAACACCGACGGCTACTCCTTGTCCTGGGCCTTGGCCTCGCGTTCCTTTTCGCCGATGACCTCGGGCGCCGACGGAACGTCCCCTTCGCCCACCGCCGATTCGCCCTTGGGGTGGTGACAGCTCACCACGGCCGGGTTGCCGTGGAAGAGGTATTCGACGCCGGCGATGGCGGGCAGGTCTTTGGCGTAGAGAATCTCGCCCATTCGCAGGGGCGTCACGTCGACGACGACTTTTTCCGGCAGATCCTTCGGCAGGCAGCGGGCGCCGATGTGGTGCAGGTTCTGTTCCAGCATGCCCCCCACCGCCACGCCGGCCGCGTCGCCGCGGAGCTCGATCTCCAGTTCGACGTCGACCTTTTCGGTGTCGGAAATGGCGCGGAAATCGGCGTGGAGAATCTCGTGATCATAGGTCCCGTGCTGCACCGCCTTGAGAAGCACGTGCATGCTCTTGCCGTCGATGTCCAGGTCCACGATGCGGTCGCCGGTTTTCAGGACGGCCAGGAATTCCTTCAGGTTGACGGTGACGTTGATGTTTTCCTTCAGGCTTTTGCCGTAGACGACGCCGGGGATCTTGCCCTCGCGGCGGAGATTGAACGCCACGTACTTGCCCTTGCCTTCGCGTTTCTGGACCTTGAGGTTTGCCACGGTGTTTCTCCTTCGCGCACTGCGCTCTACTGGGTGGTGACGCCCCGGCGGGCCGACTGCGCGCCCGGTACCCCGGTTCGCCGGTGTCCGCTCCGCTAAACAAAGAGGAGCGATATGCTTTTGTTGCGGTGGATGCAGGAAATCGCCTCGCCGATCAGCCACGCCATGGGGATGACATGCAGATTCAATTCCGGCGGCACATCCGGTTGCGGCGGCACCGTATCGGTGACGATGACCTCGGTCGGCGCCGCTTCCACCAGCCGATCGAAGGCGTTGGCCACGAACAGGCCGTGGGTGGCCATGGCCCGCACGGTGCGGGCGCCGTGCTCGCGGGCCGTCTTGATGGCGGCGGCCATGCTGCCGGCGGAGGAGATCATGTCGTCCGAGATTATGACGTCCTTGTCGGCGACGTCGCCGATGACGTGGCCCGTTTCCACCGATTCGGCGGAGAGCCGGCGCTTCTGCACCACCGCCACACCGCAGCCGAGGTGCTTCGCGTAGCGATCGGCCATTTTCATCGACCCGACGTCCGGACTCATCACCACCGGCTTCTCCAGGTGGAGGCCCTTGAGGTACCCCACCAGGGCCGGCGTGGCGAAGAGATGGTCCATCGCCACATCGAAGAACCCCTGGATCTGCGCCGCGTGCAGGTCGATGCACAACACCCGGTTGACGCCGCTGGCGGCGATGAGGTTGGCCACCAGCTTGGCGGTGATGGGCACCCGGCCCTCGTGCTTGCGGTCCTGGCGGGCATAGCCGAAATAGGGAATCACGGCGGTGATGGTTTTGGCGCTGGCCCGGCGCAGGGCGTCGACGATGATCAGCAGTTCCATCAGGTTTTCATTCACCGGCGGGCAGGTGGGCTGGATGACGAAGGCGTGGATGCCGCGCACGTCGTCGATGATGCGCACCTGGGT
>JAJBSZ010000133.1:3375-4012 GCA_020861125.1 Planctomycetota bacterium
GGTGGGCGCACACGGCCCGGCCGAGTTCCCGGTGGGCATTGCCGATGAAGATGCGCAAGGGATTTCCTTCCATATTTGCTGTTTCGCCTTTACTGCGTCCCGCGCTCCGCCAGCGCCCGCGCGGCGCACTCGAGGTCTTCCGGAGTATTCACGCCCAATTCTTCGCCCGGTAGGTCCGACACCATGGACACCACCGTGCCGCCGCGGGCCAGGATGACGGCGATGACGTCGGTGAGATAATATTCGCCCTGGGCGTTGTCGTTGCGGATCGCCTCGAGGGCGAACCACAGGGCCGGCGGGCGGAAACAGTACACGCCGGCATTGCCTTCGGCGATGGCACGCTGCTGTTCGTCGGCGTCCTTGTACTCGACGATGCCGGCCACCCGGCCGTCGGCGTCCCGGAGGATGCGGCCGAAGGGGCTGGCGGGCGGAATGCGTACGGTGAGCATGGCGGCGTCCGCCGCCGCCGCGTGGCGGAGGGCCACCAGCTTGCGGTAGGTTTCCGCCGCCACCAGCGGCATGTCGCCGCAGGTGACCAGCAGGTCTTCCGCATCGGTCTGAAACGCGACACGGGCACACCTTACGGCATGCCCGGTTCCGAGCTGAGGCGACTGCTCAGCCCAGCGAACTCCAGTCG
>JAJBSZ010000260.1:0-3105 GCA_020861125.1 Planctomycetota bacterium
GTACAGCTCCGCCCCCGCGTCGTCGTCCACCGTCTTGGTTACCGCCACCAGGGTGACGGCAGCCGGATCGCGGCCGGCGCGGGCGCAGGCGGCTTCGATTCGGGCGCGGACAAGCGCCAGGTTTTCGGCGATGGACGGCATCAGATCTCCAGCATGCGCTGGATGGGCAGGAGCGCCCGGGCGGCGATGTCCGGCGGCACCGTCACCGTGGGGGCCATGTCTTCCAAGGCCCAGACCATCTTTTCCACACTGTTAAGCTTCATGTTCGGGCAGTCGGCGACGGTGGTCAGGGGATAAAACAGCTTATCCGGGTTTTCCTTGCGCAGGGGATAGAGGACGCCGATTTCGCTAGCGATAATAAATTCCCGGGCCGGGTTGTCGCGGCAGAAGGCAACGATCCCGGTGGTGCTGGCGACGTGATCGGCCATGGCCACCAAAGCCGGGCGGCATTCGGGATGCGCCACCAGGAGGGCGTTGGGATGTTCCCGCCGCGCCACTTCCGCCATCTCCGGCAGCATGCGTTCGTGGGTGGGACAGAAGCCGTTCCAGAGCTCCATCTCCCGGTCCAGCGTGGTCATAACGTAGTGTCCGAGGTTGCGGTCCGGCACGAACAGCATGGGCCGGTCCCGGGGCAGCGAAGCCACCACGCCCACCGCGTTGGCGCTGGTGCAGCAGATGTCGGACAGGGCCTTGACGGCGGCGGAAGAATTGACGTAGGTGACGACGATGGCGTCCGGGTTCCGTTCCCGCCACTCCCGGAGCTGGCGCGGCGTGACCATGTTGGCCATGGGGCAGCCGGCATTGTCGTCCGGCAGCAGCACCGTTTTGTCCGGCGAAAGAATGGCGGCCGTTTCCGCCATGAAATGCACGCCGCAAAACAGGATGACGTCGGCGTCGGTCTCGGCCGCCAGCCGGGACAGGCCCAGACTGTCGCCGACGTAATCGGCCGCGTCCTGCACCTCCGGCGTCTGGTAGGTGTGGGCGAGGATCACCGCATTCCGCTGTTGTTTCAATTCGGCCAGGCGGGCCGTGATGGGTGCCGTGGACATCACTCTCCTTGCGTGGGTGCGACCGGGCTCAACCGCCGCCCCGTTCCGTATCGCCGTCTTCTTCCCGGAATTCGAGAAAATGGCCGCGCGGCAGGGTGACGACAAAACGCGCCCCCTGCTCCGCCATCTGCTCCACCCGAATTCGTCCCCGGTGCTCCTCGACGGCGCGCTGCACCAGCGCCAGGCCGAGGCCGGTGCCTTTCGGCTTGGTGGTGTAGAAAAATTCGAACACCTTTTCCTCGTCGCCCGGGGCGATGCCGGTGCCGTTGTCCTGGATGACCAGGCTGATCCCCTCGTCATCCTCGGCGGTGGCGACGATGATCCGCCCCTCGAAATCCTCGCCGATCTCCTCCCGGAGCGCTTCGATGGACTCGCGGGCGTTTTTCAGGAGGTTGAGGACGACATGGGTCATATGGGCCTTGTCCAGCACCACCGGGTACATGTCCTGGGCCAGATTCGATTCGAGGACTATGCCGGCCTCGCTCATCTCCGGCTCGGCGAATTCCATGAGCTCGCGCAGGAAGAGGTTGAAATCGGTGGGGACGGGATCCGCCTTGGGCGGCCGGGCGAAGGAGAGAAAGGCGTCGAGCATGCGGGCCAGGGACTTGACCTCGCCGTGGACCCGGCGGCAACGGCGTTCGAAGCGCGGCCGGGTATCGGGCGGCAGTCGTTCCGCGTCCTCCACCAGCATCTGTACAGTGAGGAGGATGGCGTGGAGCGGGGTCTTGATCTCGTGGATCAGCCCGGCCGCCAGCACCCCGACATAGGCCAGGCGCTCCTCCCGGGCTTTTTCCTCGTCGTCCTCGCGTTTTCTCATGGACGGCTCATACCCGCGGCGGCAGCCGGCCGGAGGTCTTCTTCTCAGCCGGCGGCGGCAGGCCGCCCTCCCGAAGAATGGCCATCACCTCGTCCAGGGTGTCCACCACCCGGAACAGGTTCAGATCCTCCGGGCTGATGTAGCCCCGCTCGGCCAGGAGCGCTTTCTTTACCCAGACCACCATGTCGTCCCAGAACTCCGATCCCACCAGGATCACCGGCAGGGTCGGGATTTTCATGGTCTGCACCAGGGTCAGGTGCTCGAAGAGCTCGTCCAGGGTGCCGAAGCCGCCGGGAAAGGCCACGATGGCCTTGGAGTATTTGGAAAACATGACCTTGCGGCAAAAGAAATAGCGGAACGAAAGCAGCTTGCCGATGTAGGGATTCGGATTCTGCTCGAAGGGGAGATCGATGTTCAGCCCCACCGATACGCCGTTGACGTCGCTCGCCCCGCGGTTGGCCGCTTCCATGATGCCGGGGCCGCCGCCGGTGATGACGGTATAGCCGCCGGTGGTGAGGCGGGCGCCGAGTTCGCGGGCCATGGCATAGTATTTGTCGGTTTCCGGGGTGCGGGCGGAGCCGAAGACGCTGACGCCGTTGGTGACCTGGGCCATGGATTCAAAGCCCTCGACGAATTCGGCCATGATGCGGAATATCCGCCAGGGATCCATCTTCCGAAAATCGTCGGGAGCGATCATCGTGTCCATTGCGAACCCTTTCCTCCGGCCCGCGGGACCGGTCAGCACCGCCGGATCACGGCGTCAGAAATCAAGAATCGACGACTCGCTTTTCCGCCGTTCCTCCTCGAGATCGAGGTTGGTGCGGTAATCCCTCAGGTCATCCTCGGTGAGATCTTCGCCCGAGGCGTCGGTGATCCGTTCGTAACCGGCGTCGTCGGGAGCTCCGGGGTCGTCCGGAAGGTAGTACCCGTCCAGGCGCGCCTGGTTGCGGTCGTCCCACCAGTACCGTGGCCCCTTAATTTTGCCGCAGCCCGACAGAAACAGGGCGGCAGCGACCGCCAGGAGCACCACCAGTGAATACGTGCGCATGATTTCCGGTCCCTCGTTTCCGTCTGTGCCCAACTACGCCACCGCCAGATTATGAAGATCGCCGCCCCCCGCGTCAAGCCGGAGGCGGGACATTGGGGAACTTGCGGTTGACGGTAATGGCGCCGGCCTGGAACGTCGCGGCCAGTTCCCCGTCGTCGTCAAACATGTCCACCACCATGAACCGCATCCGC
>JAJBSZ010000260.1:3115-4007 GCA_020861125.1 Planctomycetota bacterium
ATGGCGCGGAGGTAGGAGATGGACCCGTGGGTCGCCATGGTGGGCACGCCCAACAGGTTGGACGCGGCGGCGGCGGAGTAATCCGCCAGCGTGAACAGGGCTCCGCCGTGCACCATGCCATGGCCGTTCAGGATCCGCGGCGTCACCGGCAGCCGCACCTCCACCTCCCCGGGCACCGCCCGGACCACCTCCAGGCCGGTGAGTTCGGCATAGGCGTCGTGGCCCATCATCCGGGCCAGATCCTCTTTATTGGGCATTGGCGTTCCTCCGCGCGGCCATGGTCTTTCCAACTACTATCGACAGAACAAGCCCCGCCACTGCAACACATCCGGCGATGAGAAACGCTTTCGGGTATTCGAGAGGGCCGCCGTTGCGGTAATGGCCGATGACCTGCGGCGCCAGGATCGCCACCAGCGAAAAGGAACTAAACAGGATGGCCAAATTCACCGCGGCATTCTTGAGGCCGAAGGATTCGGCCGACAGACTGGGAAAGGTGCCGAAGATGCCGCCGTAACAGAGGCCGGCCGTGAAGAGGCACGGCAGGTAGACGCCCGGGGTGCCGACGTGACCATAGAGGATGAACATCGCCAGGGCGGTGAGGATGAAGGCGATGGCGATCATCCGGATACGGCCGAGGATGTCCGAGAGAAAGCCCCAGATCACCCGGCCGCTGGCGCTGGCGAGGGCGAACAGCATCACCGCCACCGGCGCCCGGGAGACCTCGAAGCCGGCCAGCTCGATGGCGATAGGGGCGGCCAGGCCATTCACCAGCAGCCCGGCGAAAACACCGCAAAAATAGGTAACGAAAAGAAGCCAGAATAAGGGGCGGACCAGCATCTCCTTCCAATTGAGACCCGAGGCGGCGCCGCCGGCCGGGGCGCCGGCGGGGGGG
>JAJBSZ010000083.1 GCA_020861125.1 Planctomycetota bacterium
GCGAAGCGGATCTGGTACCAGGAGGAGTCGACAAAGGGGTCCATGGTGGCGGTTTCGCGCCGGGCCGGCCCGCCGCAGGTGGGACAGGCGACGTTGACGAACGACGGCGAACGCAGCAGAGGATTCCCCTGGCCGTGGGTGAAATCGATGTCGGTGGGCAACAACACCGGCAGGTCCTGTTCCGGCACCGGGACGATACCGCATTGGTCGCAATAAATGATGGGGATGGGCGCGCCCCAATAGCGCTGGCGGGACAGCAGCCAGTCGCGCAGCCGGTAATTGATCTGCTTTTTGCCCTTGCCTTCGGCCTGCAGCCAGTCGACGATTTTGGGGATGGCGGCGAAGTTGTCCGGCTCGCCGGTAAACGGCCCCGAGTTCACGATAGCGCCGGCGTCGGTGTAGGCCCTGTCCCACGTCGCCGGGCCGCTGCCGTCGGGCGGGGCGATGACCTGGACGATGGGCAGGTCGTATTTCTTGGCGAATTCCCAATCCCGCTGGTCGTGAGCGGGCACGGACATGACGGCACCGGTGCCGTAGGTCATGAGGGCAAAATTCGCCACCCAGAGGGGCACCGCCGTTCCGTCCACCGGATTGATCACATGGAACCCGGTGAAGACGCCTTCCTTTTCCTGCTCGGCCAATTCCTTGGCGGAGGTGCCGACGCTTCGCATCCGGCGGACCGCCGCCATGACCTCCCCTTCCCGGGGCGTGCCGGTGACCAGCTTTTCCACCAGCGGGTGTTCCGGTGCGATGGACATGAAGGTGACGCCCCAGAGGGTATCCGGGCGGGTGGTGAAGACCGGCACCGGATCGCCCGTCTCCTGGACGGTGAACAGGATTTCCGCTCCCACCGACTTGCCGATCCATTCCTCCTGCATGGCCAGCACCGAATCCGGCCACTGGCCGCGCAGGTTCTGGTGTCCCGCCAGCAGGCGTTCGGCGTAGCGGGACAGGCGGTAGAACCACTGGTTCATATCCTTCTGCACCACGTGGGAACCGCAGCGTTCGCACTCCCCTTCCTTGACCTGCTCGTTAGCCAGCACCGTCTGGCAGGATTCGCACCAGTTCACCGGAGCGGTCTTTTTGACCACCAGATCCTTTTCGTAAAACTTGAGGAAGAACCATTGGGTCCATTTGTAGTAGTCGGGATGGGAGGTGGCAAATTCCCGCGACCAGTCGTAGCCCCAGCCGGCGCGTTTCATCTGCACCCGCATGCGGTCGATGTTGCGTTCGGTGAATTCGTGCGGCGCGACGCCGGTACGGATGGCGGCGTTCTCCGCCGGCAGGCCGAAGGAGTCCCAGCCCATGGGCGAGAGCACGTTGTAGCCGCGCAGGATCTTGTAGCGGACCATGACGTCGCCGAGGGTGTAGTTCAGGACGTGGCCCATGTGCAGTATCCCGGACGGGTACGGATACATGTTGAGCACGTAGTAGGGCGGGCGGTCGTCATGCCGGTTGCGGAAGACGCCGTCCTTTTCCCAGCGCTTTTGCCACTTCGCCTCGATCGTGGTGAAATCGTATTCTTCGTCCGCCATGGTACGCCGTTCTCCGCCAAGCAAAAGGACGCGCCGGCTGTCGGCGCGCTCCTGTGGCCGTACTATACGGTATTTCCAGGCAATTTGCAAGGGGCTTCACCCCCTCCCGCCACCGCCTCCGGCCACGGCAACCGCCCGAAAACCGGATGGTTCCGGCGCTGAGGGGCCAGCGTTTCACCCGCCGTCGGTGAGGAATTCCGGCCGTGCCAAGAGTGCCGTCATCGCCTCCAGCAGCCGGGAGATATGCACCCCGTCGAACAAGCCGTGGTGGCCGGCGATGGAGAAGGGGACGGTGGTGGCGCCGCTTTCCCGCGTCTCGTATTTCCCCCAGATGATGCGGGGGATGGTGTCGTTGGCGGTCAGGCCCATGGGCTGGATGATGTCCGAGTACCCGAACCAGGGAAGGCAGGAGATGTACACCACGTCCAGCCAGTTGCTGGCCAGGCTGCGGTTGGCGATGGCGGCCTCCTTGGCCCGTTCGACTTCGGCGTTGAAGGCCATGAAATCCCGCGAGAATTCGGCATAAGCGAAATAGAACAGATCCGTCTGCTGGTCGAAGACGTTGAAGGTGGGGTCGATCTGGTCGCAGAGCACGATACGGTCCTCGAACACCCGGAGGCGGAAATTCTCCACCGAATTCAAGGCACGGGTCACGGTATAGAGAAAGGCGTTGAAAAACCGTACATCCCGCTCCCGACAGCCCGCCATCAGGGCGGTGACGTCCACGGTGGTGGTGATGCCGATATAGGGGTATTCCCCCTGACCGAACACCTCGAAATGACCGCGTCGGGGCCAGGTCGCGTAATTCACCAGGCGGTACGGATGCTTGAGGTTCATGCCTCGCCCCTTGTCTGGCCGGTCGGCGGCGGCCCGGCGGCAGTTCCGGGTCACGGCCGGTTAGCGGACGCCCGTGTCTTCACCTTCGGCGGAAAGGGAAAACTGCCGCATTTTTTCCCAGAGGTTCTTTCGGCTGATGCCAAGGATGGCGGCGGTTTTCGAGCGGTTGCCGCCACACATGGCCAACACCTTTTCGATATGACGGCGCTCCGCCTGTTTCACCGCATGGGAAAGGCTGAGGTCGCCGGCGTCGGCGGCGACGGCGCCGGGCGGGAGAAGATCGGTGGCGGTGAGCTCCTCGCCCGTGTTTTTCATGGCCAGCGCCCGGCAAACCGCGTTCTCCAGCTGGCGGATATTGCCGGGCCAGGCGTAGGCGGCCACGGTGGCCAGGGTCTCCAGCGTCAACGGGGGCACCGCCGCCTGGGCATGTTTGGCGATAAAATGGTTCAGGAGTTCTGGAATGTCTTCCGATCGTTCCCGCAGGGGCGGAATATCCAGGCGGAGCACCTGCAGCCGGTAGAGGAGGTCGGTGCGGAAATGGCCGTTGGCGGCGTGGAGGTCCAGATCCACTTTCGAGGCGGCGATGACCCGGATGTCGATCTTGATGGATTCCTCGGCCCCGATCCGGCGGAATTCCCGCTCCTGAAGCACCCGGAGCAATTTAACCTGGGTATCCAGGCGCATGTCGTCGATGTCGTCCAGAAACAGGGTGCCGCCTTCGGCTTCTTCAAACCGTCCGGCCCGGGCGGTCTTGGCGTCGGTAAAGGCGCCCTTTTCGTGACCGAACAGCTCGTCGTCCAGGAGACCCGCGGCGATGGCGCCGCAGGATACCGGCACGAACGGTTTGCGCGAGCGGGCGCTGTCCTCGTGCACGGCCTTGGCCAGGACCTCCTTGCCGGACCCGCTTTCCCCGATGATGAGAAGACTGGCGTCGGATGCCGCCGCCCGTCGGGCAGCGTGGAGCATCTGGCGGAATTTTTCCGAACTGCCGCCCACCACCCCGTCGAAACCGCGGCCGGCGCGGGTAGTCCGGGAAGCGCCGGCTCGGGCCCCGGCGCGTTTCTCCGTGATACGGGCGAGAATCTTCACCAGGGCATCGCCGAGAAACGGCTTCTCGAGAAAATCGTAGGCGCCGAGGCGCATGGCTTCCACCGCCATGCCGACCGATCCGTGGCCGGTGATCATGACGGCGTCCATATTCTTGTCCCGGGCGGCGGCCAGCACCTGCATGCCGTCGGCGCCGGGCATGGCCATGTCGGTCACCACGCAGTCGTACGTACCAGCGGCGAGACGCTCCAGGGCGGCGTTGCCGTCGGACACCAGTTCCACGCTGTGGCCGGCGTCCTCCAGGTCGTCGGAGAGGGTCGCCCGCAAGAGGGGTTCGTCGTCGCAGAGCAGGATCTTCATGACGCCTCCCCGGTGCGGACGAGCCGGTAGGCATTGCCCCGGCCCGGGTTGGTGCCGCGACTGCCGAGGATGGGCAGTTCCACCGTCGCCCGGGTGCCGACGCCTTTCTGGCTGTTGAGGGTGAGGGCTCCGTGATAGCCGACGACAATATGGTGCGCGATGGAGAGCCCGAGGCCAGTGCCCTTGCCCACCGGTTTCGTGGTGTGGAAATAG
>JAJBSZ010000196.1 GCA_020861125.1 Planctomycetota bacterium
AGTAAGCGGTGCGCAGGCCGACCCACGGCTTGACGGTGAACAGCTCGCCGACCTTCAGGGGCAGCTCCACCGTCGCCTCGTTGAAGACCCGGAAGATGGAGCCGTAGTTGTCCCGGTCGTAGAGGCGGCTGGTGGCGAGGCCGGTTACCGGATCCCGCTCGAAGAGGCCGCCGGACGGGTAATTGCCGTTGTTGTCCCTACGGTCCCAGCGGGTGTAGCGGAACTCGTCCTCGTCGAAGCGGCGGTTGACAACGCCGACGCGGAGGTCGTTCTTGAAGTAGAGGGGCATGTTGTCGCCCACCTGGAGGCCGGGGACGGTCAGGCGCATCTCCGGCAGGTATTCCGCCTGGTTCTGCCAGCGGTTGGAGAGGCGGGCGGCGGCGACGAACTCGAGTTCCCAGTGGCGGTCCAGCCGCCGCAGATCGATGCTGTTTTCCGGCTCCTTTTCGTTCCAGTAGCGGTGCCGGTCGTATTCGCGCAGGTAGTCGCGGTCATGGTAGAGATGGGCCTCGGCCCGCAGATCCCAGAGATCGTTGAGCTGCTGGTAATGTTCCCAATCGATGGCCCAGCGGAAATCCCGCCGGTACAGGCTGGGCTGGTAGCCGGCGACATCACTCCAGATCTTGTCCTCGTTGTCGTCCCGGGCCCGGTCGCGGTCGCGGCTGCGCCGGGTGGAGTACTCGTAGACGCCGTAGAGTTTCAGTTTGCCCAAGGACTCGAGGTCGCCCATCTGGTAGGTGGTCTCGATGCCGGGCCCGAAACCGCGGCGGCTGAACCAGTCGACGTCGAAGATGATCTTGTCCAGCTTGAGGTAGGCGTCGGGCCGGGAATTCAGCTTCCAGCCCCACTGGGTGCGCACGAAATAGCCGAAATCCCCCGTCCGGCCGGCGGTGATGCGCATCCAGGGCCAGTCGTACTGGAGGTCGCGGATCAGATACGGAAAATACAACACCGGCATACTGCCGATGTTGACGGTATTGTGGTAACTCTCGATCTTTTCCTTCTGCCGGAACAGGGCGGCCGGCGACCGGAAATACCAGTGGGGCCGGGCAAAGGAATCGGGGGTAATCTTGGCGTCGATCAATTCGAAGGTCTGGTTGTCGTGGGCGCGCAGTTCCCGCGCCTGAACGTACATGCGCTTGAGGGTGGCGCCGGCCACGGCGTCGTTGATGGATCGGGTGGTGGAGAAAGACACCACCGGCTGGGAATCCAGGAAGTCCACCACCGGCAGCTCGACCCCCTCGCGGTCCATCTTCACCCGGATGTTTTTCGCCAGGCCCTGCCATTCCTGGTAGTTGAAGGTGAGCTGATCGCAGTAGAAGGCGTTGCCCTGGGCCTCGTCGAACAGCACGTTGCCCTCGGCGTAGATCTCCTGCATTTCGACGTTCAGGACCATGTTGCGGGCGGAAATGGTGAGGTTGGGAAGGAGAACCACGGCGTAATTGCGGAGGATGGCCACCCGGTGGCCGTTTTCGTCTTCCTCCCAGTCGAGCATGCCGCCCTTGAAGTCGATCCCTTCGCCGAGGAAGCCGCCCATGGCGTCCTCGCCGGCAACCCCGCTGGACGGCGCCGCCAGGCCAAGGCAGAGGACCAGGGCCGCCACCACGCGGGCAAACGGTCGCAGGTGACGTAAACCGGCATTGGGCGTCAAGAGGGCTCTCCACCGACGGTACACGCGGCCCGCAGCCACGCCCGCCCCGGGGCAAGGGAAACCGTGCGCGGCGAACCGGTCACCGCCACGGCCTCATTATGGATATGCCGACCGGGAAGTCAATGCCCGACAGCGCGGACGGCGGCGGATCGCAGTCCACCCAACACCGTATGGCCAAGGAACGCGGCAACCTGACGTTACCGGGCTTCCGGACCCGTCTCCGCCCGACCACGGAAAAACGCCCGCGGACCACTGGGGCCGCGGGCGTTTCGGCAACTATCAGGTCCCCTAGTACCTAAGACTGAGATCGTGGTTAGTGCACAGTCAATTTCCTCACCGTACCGTAGTTTACAGAAGTTGGTACCCCATTTTCGCAATTGACTGGGTACTAGTAGAGCGAGCTCGCCAGGGATTCCCGGATATCCTCCACATCGCGGTCGAATTCCTCGGTGTGGCTGGGCGGCACGATAGTGGGGGTGACGAAGATCATGCTGTTCTGCTTGATCTCGGTCTTGGAGTTGTGCTTGAACAGACGGCCGATGATGGGAATGTTGCTGAGTCCCGGTATCCGCCGCTCTTCGGTTTCCATTTCGTTGCGGAACAGCCCGGCGATGACGCCCGTCTCGGTGGAGTGGAGCATCATCTTGGTATGCACCGTCTTCACCGACATGCTGGTGGGGATGGTGATGGAACTGGCACCACCGGCGCTGACTTCGGAGATAATCGGGTTGTCGGTTTGCTTCGGGACGATTTCGATGATCACCTGATCCGTCCCCCGGCAGACGTGCGGCACCACCAGGAGCTGGACGCCGACCAGGAGTTCCCGTTCCCGGTAAGAATAGGAGGTTTCGCCGTCGCTGATGGTGGACTCGACCAGGGCGTAGTTGCGGACGCTGCCGATGAACACCGAGGCTTCCTCATTGTCCAGCACCAGAATCTGCGGCGCCTGGGTGACGCTGATGTGGTCGTCGTACTTGGCCGCCTGCAGGAGGAAGGTCAGGTTGGACAGGGACATGGTGCCCATGGTGTACACCGGCGCGTTGGCTTCGTCGATGTCGACGCCGGAGGCCGCGCCGTTCCCGCTCCAGTAGGACGGGCCGAGGACGCCGAGATTGCCCCAGTTGCCGCTGCCGGACCACGGCCAGGAGGTGGTCCAGCTCGGGCCGGATTCGACGCCGCCACTCACACCCTGGTAGATGCCGTTACCGTCGTCGGTGCCCCACCGCACCCCGAGGTGGCTGCTCGGGTTCTCGTCCACCTGCACCAGACGGGTCTCGATCAGCACCTGGGAGGGAGCCACGTCGATCTCGTCCACCAGTTTCAGCATCTCCTGAATCTTGATGGGGGTGTCGCGGATGATCAGGGTGTTGGTCCGGGATTCGTAGGTGACGTTGCCCTTGTCGGACTTGACCTGCTCGAGGACGGTGATGAGGGATTTGCCCACATCGGTGGCGGCGGCACCCTTGCGGCCGACAAAACTGTTGTGGTCGGATTTGACGATTTCCGGCTGGAAGTGCGACCCTTCCGGCTGCACATAGCGGAGGGGCCGGGAACGGAATTCGAACTGGATATCTGCTTCGGCGGTGGTGGAGATGCGCATGATCTTGCCGTCGGCGTCATACAGGACGGTGCAGGAGTGGGCTTTCAGGACGCTTTCCAGGGCCTCCCGCCAGGGCACGTCGGTGAAGGAGAGGAACACCGGGGCGTCCGTTCCCACCAGCGGCGAGAAGATGACGTTGGCGTTGCCCCGTTTGGCTATTTCCCGCACCGCCTCGCCCAGACGCACGCCGTCGAAGGTGTCGGTGAACCGGGCCACCTTCTCCAGGTACATCACGCCGTCTGCCACCTGGCTGCGGTCGATGATCAGCCCCATGCGGTCGGCGATGTATTTGATGGCGGTATCCCAGGAGACGCCGGACAGCGGACCGAGCGTTACCGGCGTGGCCAGCAGTTCCTGTTCCTCCTGAAAGGACTCCGCCTTGACCTTGACGTTGAGGCTGGGGTGCAGCTTCTCCATGTCAGCCAGAACCCGCTCGAAGCGGATCTGGCGATAGTTCAGGTTAACGGTGTTGGAACGTGATCCGTCCCGTTCGCGCAGGAGTTCAACCGCGTCCTCGGCCCTGGCGACCGGCAGGATACTTATCGCCAGGAACGCCCACGCCAATACACACAGCTTTCTCATCCCGATTCCATTCATTATAACCCCTCCGTCACACCCGGCCGCCTCCCGACACCAATCGGTCGGGGGCAATTCTCGGTAACATTTCTCACCTGGAACTTGCCGGGGGTTCTTTCGCAAAAGGAATGAAAAGATTTTCGGTGCGGTCTGCTTCAAGTGCG
>JAJBSZ010000255.1 GCA_020861125.1 Planctomycetota bacterium
TCCATGGTCCAGAAGGCATCCGGTTTGCTGACAGCCATGAAAAGGATGATCAGAAGCAGGATGAAGAGCCGGGAGTACTTCTCGAGAAAGTTGTTCAGCACGGTGATGGAGGCGGCGGGTTCAGGCATCGCGGTACCTCCGCATGAGCTCCCGGCGGTGCTTGCGCTTTTCCCCCAGGACGTCGGCGACGATGATGGCGACGATGGCAAAGCCGATGATGGTTTTCTGCCAGGTGGGCAGGATGTTCATGAGGTTGAGGCCGCTGGCGAGGGTCCGGACCATGAGGGCGCCCATGACCGTTCCGAAGAGCCCGCCGCGGCCGCCGTCGAAGGAGGTACCGCCGATGATAACCGCGGCGATGACGTCGAAGGAGTAGTCGGCACCGGCGATGGGGCTGGCGGAATTGGTCATCGAAGCAAGCATCAGGCCGGCCACGGCGGCGAAGAAGCCGCTGCAGATGTAGACATAGATGCGGTTGCGGACGACATTGACGCCGCTCAGCCGGGCCGCCTGCTCCGAACCGCCGATGGAGTAGATGTTATATCCGAAGCGGGTCTTTTTCAGCACCAGCCACATGATGACGATCAGCGCCAGGGCGAAGCAGGGGAGAAAATACAGAGGCGTTTTCGGAGCCAGCATGATCCGGGCGTTGCCGATCCAGCCGAAGGCCGGGCCGTGGATGGAGGCGGCGACGGGGATGGTCTCGCCCCCGGCCACCACCAGCGCCAGTCCGGCGCCGATGCCCATGGTGCCGAAGGTGGCGATCCAGTAGTCAAACTTGAACACGGCCACCATGATGCCGTTCACCAGGCCGACCAGCAGACCGCAACCCAGCCCCAGGAGAATGGCGACCGGAAAACCCCAGTCCTGGCGCATGGCATAGGCGGCGACGACGCCGGCCAGGGACATGACCGAGCCCACCGACAGGTCGATTTGCGAAACCAGGATCACCATGGTCATGCCGATGGCTGCCACCAGCAAGACCGACGAATGCCGGGCGATGAGCTGGAGGTTGGGCCAGCCGATGAAACGCGGCCGCATGACGGCAAAAAAGATGAACAGGGCGATGACGCCGAATGTCACCCCGGGGATGACTGCCAGCGCCCGCGCCACCGGGTTTCGGCGGGAAGAGGAAAGGTCAGGCATGGGCCGCAACGCCTCCGGCAATGGCATAGGAAATAATCGCTTCCTGTGAGATTTCGGATCGGGTGAATTCCTTGACCACTTCACCCTCGCTCATGACATACACCCGGTCGCTCAAGCCGACCACTTCGTTCATTTCCGAGGAGATCATGAGGATGGCGGCGCCCTGCAGGGCGAGTTCGTCCAGGAGGTGGTATATCTCCGCCTTGGCGCCCACGTCGATGCCACGGGTGGGCTCGTCGAAGATGAAGAAGCGGCAGTCGGTGGCAAGCCATTTCCCGACCACCACCTTTTGCTGGTTGCCGCCGGATAGTTCTCCCACCAGCTTATCGACGCTGGGGGTAGCGATGCGCAGATCGTGCCGGGCCTTTTCCGCCACCGTCCGCTCCACCGCCGCGCGCATCACCCCGGTCGGAAAGATCTTGTTGAGGCAAGCGGCAACAATGTTGTCCCGGATGGGCATTTTCAAAATCACGCCCTCGGCTTTGCGGTCCTCCGGCAAGAACGCCATGCCCAGCCGGACGCACCGTTTGGGGGAAGGATGCGGCACCGGCTGGCCGAACAGCCGGAAGCTGCCGCCGAGGATGGGGTCGTAGCCGAACACCGCCTTGGCCACCTCGGTGCGTCCCGCCCCCACCAAGCCGGCAATGGAGACGATCTCCCCGGCCCGGACGGTGATATTCACGTTGCGGAATCGAAGCCCGGTAAGGTTTTCACTGCGGAATACCTCATAGCCCGGCGGGTTGTAGCGGCGCTGGTAGAGGTTGGAAATGGTCCGGCCCACCATTTTTGATACGGCGTCGTCCATGGACATGCTGGCCACGTCCAGGGTGTCGACGTACTCGCCGTCCCGGAGAATCACCGCTCGGTCGCCGACGATCTTAATCTCGTCCATGCGGTGGGAAATGTAGATGATGCTGGTGTTGCTCCGTTTGAGCTGGTCGATGATCTCGAACAGCTTGTCGATCTCCCGCTTGGTCAGGGACGAGGTCGGCTCGTCCATGATCAGCAGTTTGGTCCGATGGGACAGGGCCTTCACCACCTCCACCATCTGCTGCTGGGCGATGGAGAGGTCCTTTATCAGGGTATTGGGATCGAGGTCCAGGCCGAGGCTGGCCAGCAGGGCGCGGCTGTCCGCCACCATCTTCCGGTAGTCGATGACTCCGGGCAGCCAGGAAATGGTTGGCGCACGGCCGACTTAGATGTTCTGGGCGATGGTCCGCTCCGGCAGCAGGTTCAGCTCCTGGTGGATAATGCTGATGCCGGCGTCCTGCGCCTCCTGCACCCCGCTGAAATTCACCGGTCGGCCGTCAAAGATGATTTCGCCGGCGTCCCGGGAGTACACCCCGGAAAGGATCTTCATAAGGGTCGATTTGCCGGCGCCGTTCTCCCCCAGGAGTACGACGCATTCCCCTTCCCGGACGGTGAAACCCACCTGGTTCAGGGCCAGAGTGCCGGGGAAGCGCTTGGTGATGCCGCGCATTTCCAAAAGAACCGTATCGCCTGCCATACAAAACTCCCATGGCGGCCGGGCCTGTCGTGCCCGTCCAGAGGGTAACCGCTAGTTATTGATGGTGTCGTTGCCGTCAGCGACGGGGGTAGATGGCGTTCATGGTGGCGATGGCCTTCGCAGCGGCGGTATCGCTGTCGGGGAGGGCCAGGCATTCAAGGGAAACGTAACCGGAATAGCCGGCATCCTGCAGGGCGGCGAAGATACGGGCGAAGTCGAGGGAGCCGGAACCGGGGTAGAGCCGGGTGTTGTCCGCCACATGGATGTACCCCAGGCGCTTGCCACTCGCACGGATGGCAGCGGCCATGTCGGTTTCCTCGATGTTCATGTGGAAGGTGTCGATATGCAGTTTTACATGGCGGCTGGGAATGGGATCAAGATACGCCAGGGTCTCTGCGACGGTGTTGAGATAATTGTTTTCATAGCGGTTGATGACTTCCAGGAGGATGTCGACCCCACTCCTTTCCGCCCGCTCCAATACCTGGTCCAGGCATTCCCGAAAGCGCCGATCGTAAACGTCGCGCCGAGCCAGGTCGGGAATAAGACCCCGCAAGCTGCCAATGATAATGCCGGCACCGAAACGCGCCGCCAGGTCGATGAAGCCATGGACCCGTCGCACCGCTGCCTGCCGTACCGCATCGTCATCGCTGATGAAGGTCAGGCCGTCGACCCGTTTGGCCATGCCGGTGGCGAGGGCGGATACACCGATACCAGTCGCCTCGGAGCACTGGAGAATGGCGTCCCCATTCAAGCGGGCGGCATCGCGGTCATGGATCTCCACCGCGTCGTAACCGAGAGCTTTCGCTTTTTCCATAGAACGGATGATATCGCCGCGAAACAAGACCGGTTCGGCCGGCAATGCTTCCTGGGCAATGGCGATGGCGAATTTCATGGTGTCGCTCCTTATGTCTCGATCGGGGGAACGGGATGGCCGGGATACGGCGGACGTTCATGCGACATGAGCGGCGAGGGTGCGAAAGCAGCAGAGATTCAAGGTGTAAAGGAACTATACTTCATGAATCGACTTTTGTAAAGTAAAAATAAACGATTCACTGAAAAATTTTTAAATAAATGTACAATAATGGTTTGCATTACCGATGGCCGATGGTTTCCCTTAAAAAATTAAGCGACACTTACGTTTGCCCGAGAAGTAGGGCGTTTGGAGAAAACCATAACGTACTATTTTCCTTGATTTTACGGTATGGTCAACAACAATCGGAGACCGGTGGGAATAAGGAAATTCTTTTTCTCCCAATACCGTCTGGCTTTAGGTATACTGAAGTGGCGTCAGCGAAATTTATTAAGTGGAATGCCGTTAGGATGGAGA
>JAJBSZ010000130.1:0-2546 GCA_020861125.1 Planctomycetota bacterium
CTGGCCGGTCATCGACGGCAATGCCTTTGAGGATGCGGTCGGGGTTTTTGCCCGGCTGCCCCGGAAGGTCAAGGCGGTGGTGGTGATTGGTGGCGGCAAGGCTTTGGACACCGCCAAGTACATCGCCTTTCTCGCCAAACTACCCTATCTCGCCGTGCCCACTTCGCTGAGTAACGACGGCTTCTGCAGCCCGCAGTCCAGTCTCACCATCGCCGGGCAACGCCGTTCCCTGCCCGCCAAGCTGCCGCAGGGGGTGATCGTCGACGTGGAAGTCTGTCTCGGCGCCCCGAAAAGCCTGTGGCTGTCGGGGGTGGGCGACCTGGTGTCAAAGCTGACGGCGGTGGCGGACTGGAAGCTGGCTTTCCATACCGTCGGCGAACCGGTGGACGACCTGGCGGCGCTCCTGTCGGACGCTACCGTGCACCAGTTTGTAGGCGCTCCCACCTTTGATGTCCGCGGCACCACCCTCCTCGCCACCGCCCTGATGCTGAACGGCATCGCCATGGAGATCTGCGGCTCCTCCCGTCCCGCCAGCGGCAGCGAGCACCTGATCTCCCATGCCCTGGACGCGATCTCCGCCCGGCCGCGCCTGCATGGCCTGCAGGTCGGCGTCGCCTCCTACCTCGCCAGCCGTCTGCAGAACCGGCAGGACGACACCATAGACGTCCTGTTCCGGAAAACCGGCTTCTGGGACGAGATTCGTCGGGACCCGTTCTCCCGGGATGAATGGCTGGAGGCGGTGCGGCTGGCGCCGGGCATGAAGGAAAACTACTATACGGTGCTTTCCACTCGGGACTGCCTGCCGGAGGTGGAACGGCTGATCGACACGGACCCGTCCCTCGCCGGCTGTTTCGTGGCCTGAACTAGTACAGAGTCAAGATTGAGGTCGTGGTTATGTACAGGGTCAACTTCCTCACCGTACCGCAGTTGCCGAAGCGGATACCCACATTTGTAAAATTAACTGTGTACGAGGCGCTCACTGCAGCGGAGACACGCCTTCCGGAAGATCCATATAGTTCCCGATGATGGCCCGGTAGCAATCTGGGTTGCGAAGGAACAGCCGCCGGCCGCCCTCGAGGCTGTCGCTGAGATATAACTCATAGATGCGCCGCCAATTGGCGGCGTCGGTGAGTTCGTTGATGATCAGCGCCTTTTCCCGTTTTTCCTTGGGTTGGTTGCGCCACTCCCAGCGCATTTTCATGAAGGTTCCGGCCAGGGTATCGGAGGTCATGATGTCCAGACCGGCTTCGCACCGGGAGCTTTCCCAGCGGTAGTCTGCGAACAGGTTGGCGAACTGCTTGCTCCGGATGCCTTCCTTGGCGAAACAGGTGGGGATGATGAGGTGCCCACCCTCCATCCCTTCCCGCGGTGCGGCACAAACGCCGCTCAGGCCGGCTGCCGGAATGATGATCACCGTGGGACTCATGCGCATGGTGATGCGGTTGGCCCGCTTCTTGGCATGGACCAGGGTTTTCAGAAAAATGCCCGGATCCCGGCGTTCGATCCCCTGGATGGTGGCGGCGACGGTGTCCCGATCGTTCACCACCTCGTCGGCCAGAAGGAACCGTTCCCGGACCATAAGGGGCAGAAAATACTCCCGCCCGCCCGCCATGCGGTGGCTGGCCTCGGCCATGAGACGGCATTCCCGCAGCAGGATGGAGGCGGCGTCGGGCAGCTCCAGTTCGCCGTTGAGAAAGCGGCGTTCGCTTTCTTCCCGGCCCTCGCGGATTTGATCCAGGACTTCGCCGCCCAGGTTCTGGATGTGTTTCACCAGATTGGCGCGGCGGATGTTCAGAGCCTCCTGTTCCTTTTCCCAGCCCTGGACCCCTTCCCGCGAAGCGAAGGGTTTGGCGTTGACGGCCCGGATCTTTCCGCCCAGGCCGGCGATCCCCGCCTCGAGGGTTTTCAGCCGCTTATCGAGATCCCCCAACTTCTCGCGGATCAGGGCGCTGTAGCTGCGGGAATTGATCACCCGGCGGTAGGCGCGATCGGACTTCCATTCGATGGAAGTCTTGTCGCCGGCGAGGATCTCCTCGTCTGGAGACGGGGTGCATTCCATATTATATACGGCTGCGAGGTACTCATCGGCGTAGAGGACGTTGATCTCCTCCAGGCCCGTTTTCAAACCGTGGAGAATATTGTCGCTGCAGTCCAGGACGATATGATCCCGCACCTCGTCCCGCATCCACCAGGGGTTGAAGCCGATGACGCCGTAGCGGAGGAAGGCGCGCACCACCATGGGCATGGTTTGGCTGCGCGGGATGTAGTGTTCCACCACCCGGCTGTACACCCGCCAAAACTCACGGATGAGCAGCTTTTGCACATAGGTCATCTCGCGGGAGAACATCACCACCTTCTCCCGGATCCGCTTGTCCTCCTCCGCCAGGCGGGCGGCCTCCTCCAGATTCTGGGTCCGGTTGACCAGGTTGTTGGCCATCTTGCGGAGGCGGCTGAACATGGTGGCGCCGCTGCTGTCCACCACTTCGGTGAGTTCGCGGACCCGATCCCCCAGCCGGCGGCTCTCGGCGTTGGCAGCGGCAGAAAAT
>JAJBSZ010000130.1:2556-3975 GCA_020861125.1 Planctomycetota bacterium
AAAATGCCTCGAGAACAAGGAGATACGCCGAGCCGCCCAGGAGCTGGTTGTGGCTGATGCCGGCCATGGTGAGTTCCCGGGCCAGGGGTTCGTCCGCCACCAGTTTGTAGGCCTCACCGGCGATCTCCGGAATGGCTGTCCGGCAGGAATCCCGGATCAGCAGCCATTGGGACATGGCCAGTTCTTCGGCGCTTCGCATTTCCGGGCTGACCGGCGGCGGCGGCGGCGCGTCGGGGTCGGCGGCGGGGTTCTCCTGCAGATCGTGGCGATCGCGCATGGCCTGCAGGAGCTCGTTGGCCTCGTCGGCGTCGGGCATGTTGTCGAGCTCCATCTCCTGGCGCAGGAGCTCCGTTTCCACATCCATCGGCAGGGATGCCTGCATCTTGAACAGACCGCGTTCCTCGGCGAGATCGGCCAGGCGATCGTAGATGGTGAAACGTGATTCCATCAGGGCGTTGAGACCGGGCGGGCAGGCGGCCGTGTCCAGAAAGCCCATGTCGGTGCGCAGGTCTATGGTGAGGCCCTTGATGCGGATGGAGGTGTCGGTGCCGATGCGGGCAGCCTGTTCTGGCGTGAGGTCGAAGCCGCTCCCGTCCGCCTCCAGGCGCTGCGGCACGATGGGGCGGTCCAAGTCGAATTCCAAAGCCGATACAGTCTCGTCCGCTTGGTCGTCGGCGTCGCTCGATCCGGTGCTGCCGGCGGCTTCGCCTTCCGCCTCCACGGCGAAGAAGGCGGTATCGTTGATCCCGGCCTCATGGGTGCTGTCGGCGGAATTGCGGTCCCGCTGGCCGGCATGGTAGCCGTAGAGCATGTTGTCCACGGCATGCTCCGGATCCATCGACCGGGGCAGCAGGAGGTCCGAATTCGGGAAAGTCCGGGCGGTGGTGCCGTGGGTGCGTGATACCGACGCCGTCGCCTGTTCCGGTGTGACGGGATCGGCCACCACGGCCTGGGGGGTGGCATCTGCCGGCCGGATCGCCGTGCCGGTGGGCACCGGTGCCGGCAGGCCGGCATCCTCCTCCCGCAGGAAAAACCGCAGGACGTAATTGGAAATGCAGATGGTATCGCCGTCGCGCAGCGCCTCCGGCTTGGCGATGGCCACGCCGTTCAGGGTGGTGCCGTTGAAGGAGTCGAGGTCCTTGATGCCGCAGATGCCGTTCTTGCAAACCACCACGCTGTGCCGTCGGGAAACGGCGGGCGACGGCAAGTGCACGTCGCATTCCTTGGCGCGGCCGATGAAGACCGGCTTTCCCTCGGGAATGGCGATGGTTTTGAAACCGCCGTCGATTTTGACTATCAGGACTGCCATGTTCCGCCACCGCAAGGGACAGTACCGCCACCGCAACCCGTTCACCTGATGGTCGTTCGGTTCCGGCACGGGAGATTTTAAACCATGCCGCCGGGGGATTCAGCCATATT
>JAJBSZ010000364.1 GCA_020861125.1 Planctomycetota bacterium
CGGTGAAGACACCACCCTGGACGTCACCGGCGCCTTCACCATGGTGACCGACGCCTCCCTCTCGGTGGCTCTCGGCGCCAACGAACCGATCATCACCGCCGACACCGCCACCCTGGCCGGCACCCTCTACGTCTCCGGCTTCGCCTCCGGCATGTCCATGTACGCCAGCGAAATCCTGGCCGACACCTTCACTATCATCGATACCGCCGGCGGCATCAGCGGCGCCTTCGACGACGTGGTGGTGGGCAACGCCGACACGGCGGTGGACTACCTTACTGTCCAGACCTACCAGGACGCCACCAGCTTCGCGGTGGGCTTCGGCCTGACCTGGTACGCCGGCACCCAATACGGCAACGGCCTGTTCACGCTGGAGGATGCCGACGACTATTTCGTCGTGGACGTGAACCTCGCCGATCAGGCCGCCTCTGCCACCGGCTGGAACGGAACCGACCTGACCAAGGACGGCGCCGGCACCCTGGTTCTGGCCTACGCCAACACCTACACCGGCGCGACCACCGTGGCCGACGGAACGCTGGAACTCACCGTCGCGGATGCCATCCAGTACAGTTCCTCGGTGACGGTGGCGGCCGGCGCCACCCTGGCCATGACGGAGGACCAGGTCCTGCGGTCGCTGTCCGGAGCGGGCACCATCGCCGTCACCGCCGGCACCATGACGGTGGCAAATGGCAGTGGAGTCGCCACCGTGTTCTCCGGCGCCATCACCGGCGCCGGCGGGGTTTCATTGACCGGCGGCGGCACTCTCACCCTTTCCGGCGACAACAGCTACGCCGGCGGCACGGATATCGCCGACGGCACCCTCATCGCCACCACCGGCACCGCCCTCGGCACCGGTGCGGCCGCCATTGCCGCCGGATCCCGTCTGGAACTGGACTTCGCCGGCGACGAAACCATGACCAACCAGCTCACCGGCGCCGGCACCCTGGCATTGACCGGCACCGGCACCGCCCGCCTCACCGGAACCAGTTCGTCGGTGGGGACGGTGGACGTGCAGTCCGGCACCCTGTTCCTGGATCAGGACGGCCAGTTCAGCGCCGGTACCTACACAACGGAGACCGGCGCCGCCACCACCATCGGTGCGGGCGCCCAGCTCGCCGTCACCGGTACCTTTACCCAGGCCGCCGATTCCACCCTCAACAGTATCATCGGTCCCAGCAACGAGCCAATGATCACCGCCCGGGACGCGGCCATCGACGGCGTCCTCACCATCACCGGCTTCGACGCCACCCTGCCCGCCAGCGTCCTCACCGCCAATCGGTATACGGTGATCAGCACCACGGACGGTATCAGCGGCGATTTCACCCTGGTGGATTTTGGCGGCCTCCTTACCAACGTCGACTACCTTATCCTGGACGGCAGCAAATCCGCCGACGGCAATTCCTATTCGGTCGGCTTCGCCCTCACCTGGTACGCCGGCCAGGCCGAGGGCAACGGCGTATTCACCCTTGAAAACGCCGACAATACCTTCGACGTCGACGTCGCCCTGACGGACCAAACCGGACCGTTCCTCTCCGACTGGAACGGCCGCGACCTCACCAAGAACGGCGCCGGTACCCTGATCCTCTCCGCCGCCAATTCCTATTCCGGCCGCACGACCGTCAACGGCGGCACCCTGTCCCTCCGGGCGGACGACGCCCTCGGGCTGACCGAGGGCCTGTACGTCAACGCCGGCGCCACTGTGGCGGTCAACGACACCGCCCAGAGCGTGGGCCAGTTGTTCACCGAGGCCGGGTCAACCCTGGATACCGGCACCGGTTCCATCACCATCACCGGCGCCCAGCGCGACCAGCCCGGGGACAGCGGCGGCAGCATCGCCGGCGACACCCTCGCCGGTGCCGGCGCGCTGATCCTGGACGCCTCCGACCTCGAGGTGCTCGGCGCCAACGCCGCCTACACCGGCGACGTCACGGCAACGGGCGGTTCCACCATCGCCATGGCGGACGCTGCCGGCCTCGGCAGCGGCGGCGGCCTGACCCTCGACAGCGCCGCCGACAGCCTCGTCTTCCAGGACCTGGGCGACGGCGCTGCCACCGGCACCCTGGCGAAAGCCCTCGCCGGCGCCGGATCGGTGGTACTGACAGACGATGCCGACATCACCCTGGCCGGCAACAATGCCGCCTTCGCCGGAACCTTCGATATTGAAGCCGGCTCCACCCTGCGCGCGAGCGCCGCCGGACAACTGGGCACAGCCGACGTCCTGGTGGACGGCACCCTCGTCCTCGCCAGCGCAGGGGCCTGGACTTTGAACAATACCGTCACCGGCGACGGCGCCTTCATCAAGACTGGCGTGGGCCAGCTGGACATCGGCAACTCCCTGGCCGGCTTTGCCGGCACGACGGAAGTGGCGGCCGGAACCCTGATCGTCGGCACCACTCCCGGGTCCGGGGCGGTTCTGGGCGGCCTCGGCGTGACGGTGGATCCGGACGCCACTCTGGCCGGCACCGGCTCGGTACCGGCGGCGGTGAACAACCGCGGCACCATCGCCGCCTTGAATTCCCTGGACGGCTACGAATCCGCCGCCGCCAGTGATTTCTCCGTCGGCCCCCTCACCAACCAGGGCACGATCCGCCTGGCCGGCGGTGCGGTCGGCAACACCCTGACCGTTCACGGCGGCATGACCGGCATCGGCGGCAGCCTGATCATCAACACTGTGCTTGGCGGCGACGACTCGCCTACCGATCGCCTGATCCTCGACGGCGGCGCCACCGACGGCACCACCAGCCTGATCGTCCACAACGCCGGCGGCGGCGGCGGGCAGACTGATGTCGGCATCCTGGTGGTCGACGCCCGGAACGGCGCCACCACGACCTCCGGCGCCTTCCTCCTTTCCACCGCCAATGACGGCTTCCGCGACGGCTACGGCACCATTGTCGCCGGCGCCTACGACTACGAGCTGCTGCGCGGCGGCAACGGCGGCGACGACCAGAGCTGGTACCTGGTCTCGGAACGCACGGCGCGGCCCGAAGCTGGCGTTTACCTCGCCAACCGCGAGGCGGCGGAGTCGATGTTCCGCCACAGCCTGCACGATCGCCTGGCGGGATATGAGACCTGCCTCGATCCGGAAACCGGCCGGGTGCGGCGCGGCGCCGCCTGGGCCCGGGCCGAGGCGGCCAAGAGCCACATCCGAGCCGACGGCGGCAGCCTCCGCTCCCGCAGCCGGGGTTTCGTCATGCAGACCGGCATCGACCTCCTGGACCGTCCCGTCGGCGGCTCCGGCGCCTTTACCGCCGGGGTCATGGGCGGTTTGGGGTGGGCCCGCACCCGGACCGCCGGCGGGTACGGCGTCGCTTCCCGGGGCCATTTCGATGGCTATCAGGCCGGAGTCTACGGCACCTGGTTCCAGGATTCCGAGGGGGTGGACGGCTGGTACGTGGACGGCTGGCTGCACTATTCCTGGTACCGCAACCGGGTGCACGGCGGCGGGGTCGCCAGTCAGCGTTACCACACCCATATGTGGTCGGGGTCGCTGGAAGCGGGGTATGCCTTCCGCGTGGTGGACACGGCCGGTGCCGCCTGGAATCTGGTTCCGACCTTCCAGGCAATTTACAGCGACTACGATGGCGGCCGCTTCGCCGAGACCACCGGCACCAGCGTCCGGCATGCCGACGGCGATCGCCTGACCACCCGGCTCGGCCTGCGGCTGCAGGGACGGCTGGACGGTTCTGGCCGCTTTCCGTCCGAGCCGTATGCCGAGGTCAACTGGCTGCACCGGACCAAGACGGGCAGTCTCGGCATGGACGGCGACGTGGTTTATGCTGACAGTCCGAAAAACGCCGCCGAGTTGAAGCTCGGCTGGGAAGCCGAAGTCCGCCGCAATTTGCGAGTGGGGGCCGGAGTGTTTGGTCAGGTGGGTGGCCGTCACTACCGGCAGTACGGCGGTCAACTGGGTTTACGATTCCAATGGTAAGAGGGGAAGGACGGCGGGTACCGCCCGCCCGTGCAGCAAAGGAA
>JAJBSZ010000335.1 GCA_020861125.1 Planctomycetota bacterium
CCCACGCCTTCATCAACCACATGTTTGACCCGGCAATGGCCGCCCGCACCATGGAAAGCAAACTTTTCTATCTGCCCAACCGGGCCGCTCTGGCGCGGATGCGGCCGGATTTCACAGCGAATCCCCTGCTGTTTTTCTCCGGCGGAGAGATCGGCAACAGCGAGGCGGTCCGGGATATCGGCGACGACCATATCCTGTACGAAGAGGTTTGGGAAGCGTTGTTGATCGATCATGACTAAGGACGGGGCGGGACCGGGAGCGGCGCGGGTGGAATGGAGAAAAGCATGATACGATGGCTGGCGGCGGCGTGCGTGGTGTGTATCGGCCTGAGCGGCGGAAGGGCGGCGGCGGGTGAGACAACGGTGTATTTCATCCCAAAACTCACCGGCAACGCATTTTTCGATTCCGCCAACGAGGGCGTCCAGCGCTATGCCGATCGGCACGGTTTTGCCGTCCGGTACCACGGTCGGCCGGAGGCGACGGTAGCCAACCAGATCGCCCTGATCGAAGAGGCGGTGGCGGCGGGCGCCGATGCCATCTGCATTTCTTCCGTCGACGCCACCATGCTTGACGACGCCCTCCGGACCGCCCGGGCGGCGGGGGTGGCGACGGTCACCTGGGACTCGGACGTTTCGGGCGACGCCCGGACGGTCATGGTTTCGCAGGGCACGCCGGAAATTCTGGCCCGGATGCTGGTGGACATGGCGGCGGACGCCCTGACGGCCCGGGACAGGGATCCCAAAACCGAAGCGATCCGCTACGTCTGGCACTATTCCCAATCCACCGTCGCCGACCAGAATTCCTGGAATCTGGCCGGCGAGGACTACATCAACGACGTGTATCCCCAATGGGTGAATGTGGCGCCAACTAATTACTACAGCGAGCAGGACCTGGAATTGGCGGTACGCACGGGCGAACGGATCCTGGCCATCCACCCGGATATCGACCTGGTCATCTGCAACGATTCCACCGCCCTGCCCGGGCAATGCCAGGCCATGAAAAACACCGGCCGGACCATGGCCGACGTTACCGTCACCGGCTTCGCCTCGCCCAACGCGATCAAGGATTACTGCCGGGAAGGCATCCTCGAACGCTGGGGACTGTGGGACTGCCGGGTTCAGGGATGGATGGGGTGCTATCTGGCCTTCTTCCTGGCCCAGGGTAACGGCATCGGCGTCGGTCAGGTGATTGACATTCCGGATATCGGCCCGGTCGAGGTACATCCCAATACGGTGCTGGACCCCACCGCCGCTGACACCGGGGATTCGGGGGTGGTCCTGTTGCCCGAACGGGTGGTGTTTACCAGAGATACTATGGATGCGTACGATTTTTAGTGGTTCCCACGGACCGATCGTGGTACAGACAACACCTGTGAACCGTTGAATTGGGGCCGTAGGGCTGTAGGGGAATTGGTCTCTGTATGAAGGTACCGTATGCGTAACCGAGGAAGGGTACAAGGCGGAGTCTCGCGCCAGTTTCGATTCGCAACCCGTGCCATCCTGGCGGGTCTGCTCGCCGTATGGGTCGGTGCCCTGCCGGCGGCCGAGTTCTCTGTCGACGAGTGGTATCGACAGGCGGGTTCGGTTGCGGTTTTGCCCGGTGACAATGCCTCGGCCATCGCCGCGGCCCGGGTCCTGATCGCCCAGGCGCCGGGCATGGGCCTGGTCACCTCCGCGGCCCTATCAGGCGGGACAACTTTCGGCCCGCAACTGTCCCGATTTGATTCCTATCTGGTGGATTCCTTCGGCAATGCGGCCGAGGCGAACCAGCCGTTGGCAAGCGATTGGTCCTCGGTGCCCGGATCCTTCACCATACAGCCCAATGGCGTGGGATATTTTCAAGGTCCCTCCGTCCTGGCGGTGCTGGACGGCGCGCTGTTGTACCCCCTTTTCGCCATTGACGGCCTGCCGGTGTCGGGGATGTTGGAAGGGAACGTGTATGTCGCTTTGCATCACAACCTCCTCGGTAATTCCACGTACTGTAACTACGGCGTATTAACCGAAGCGGAATTGGCCGTCTTCAAGGACCTCGGGTATGACATCGACCTGAAAAGCCAGTTCGGACACTCGATTTACGACTCCAATACCATTCTCCACAACACCACCGGATTTTCCGCCCGCAACGCCGCCGGCGACGGCTGGGTGGAAGGCGTGTACAATGGCAACGTCGGCGCCATCGGCCTGCACGTCTACGGAGCCAATAATACCGTAGTCCAGGCGGCGGATATCCTCTCCGCCGGTGCCGGATCGGCCGGCATCCGCATCGATGGCGTCAATGCCGCCGCATACCTCTACGGCTACAATTCCGTCACGGTGGCGCCGGACGTCAAGGTTCATGCCCACGGCGCCGACAGTAACGGGGTCCTGGTCGCCTACGGCAAAAACCATGTTCTCAGCAATCGGGGTGAAATTGCAGCCCTCGGCGAAGGCGGGGTGGGCGTGCGCTTCGATTTCGGCACCAATGTTTTTGGTGACGAGTACCGCGGTTCCTATAAATGGGTCGATGAAAACGGCGCTCCCCAATGGAATTTGGGCGATCTGGGGCTCGATGGTGCGTTGGTGAGCCGGTTCGACGTTACCGGCACGGTGGCAGGCCGGGCGGCGGCCATGTATATCGGCGAAACAGCGCTGGTGGAACAGATCAACATCATGAGCGGTGCCGCTCTGTACGGCGATATCGTTTCCGAGTGGGACCGGTCCGATCCACGGCTGCTGTTCATCCCAGCATCCGCGAAAGATTTCACCACCCTCACCTTTGGTTTGTTGGCGGACAGCGACGGCAGTGTGGTTCCCGCAACCGCCGATCCCGACTTCACCCTCACGTACCAGGGCAACATTATCGGCCGCAAAGGTCTCGCCGTCCAGGTGGCGGGCGGAACCCTGTCCTGGCAGGGTACGATGGATCTCATCGACTACACCCAGGAGAGCGGCGCCACCCTGCTGGGGATAATCGGCCAGGGCGCATCGGTTATCAGCGCCGACACCGTCACTCTCATGAGCGGCTCTTCTCTCGGCGTCACCACGGGAGATTTCCAGTACGGGCGGGAGTTGGAGCTGGGTTCGCTGCCGGTTCTCACCTTCGATACCACCAGTTTCAACAACGCCGCCTCGCTGGCCGGCAGCGGCGGGGTCTTCGCTGTTGGGGCCTACGACTACACCTTCGGCGAGACGGTCTGGCTGGACGCGCGCACCGTGGGCATCGAGGTCACCAGCCGTCGGGTCAACCCCCAGCGCACCGCCGCCTCCGCCACCACCGCGCCCCTGGCCCTGGCATTAAGTAATCCGGCGGGTGACGCCGTGTTTTCCCGGGGCCTGAATCTTTTTCAAGGGCGCCGCGCGGCCGGCCTGCGCAACCCGGACCTGTGTCCGCCCACCGTCGCCACCGGACCCGCGCTCTGGGCTTCGCCCGTGTACGGCCACACCAGCCGGAGCGGCGGTTCAGGCTATAGCGTCAAAAATTGGGGTGTTGCCATCGGTATGGACAAGTGGTTCAGTAACTGCCTCTTCGCCGGCGCCGCCCTGGTACTGGATTTTCCCGAATACCGGTCGCACGATGCCGACATCAATGCTCACCGGGTGACCGGCGCCCTGTACGGCGGCGCTCTCTTGCCGGCCGAAGTGGAACTGGGTGTGTTCACCGCCTTCGGTACCACCCGGCACCACCAAAAGAAGCGCCACGTTCTGGACGAGCGCTACAGCAGCCGGTACAATGCGGAAACCATCGCCGTCGGTGCCAGCCTCGGCCGTTCCTTTCTCCTGCCGGACGACCGCACGGTGATCCGTCCCTTCACCTCCTATGACTATACCCACCTCCATGCGCGGAGCCACGGCGAAAGTGCCGGGGTCTATGCCCTTGATTACCGCTCCACCGGCTATGATCTGCATCGGATCAAAGCCGGCACCGGTGTTGGCTGGATGTTCCATTCGGGCGCCTGGCTCGGCGGGCAGGTCGCCTACTA